>JAUMXS010000004.1 GCA_030528965.1 Eubacteriales bacterium | reverse complement strand
TGTCGACGGAATCATTCTGGATTTCGAGTTTCTGGACAACAACACCATTTCCGCTATCTGCGAAGAAATGCTCATCATTCTCGACGGAGACGGGGAGGAAACCGGTCGATACAGCTACAACGGAATGTATTTGACGGATTATGTTTTTTCCTCCGACATGACCACGCTGCTTCTCAGCCATTACCGCACCGGCAATACCGGCATGCTGGTCAATGTTGACACCAGAGGCCGTTCCTCCGGCTCGGCGGATACAGAGGGCGAGTTTTTATCGCTCTCTTTAAACGACGGTGATCTGCTGGCACTGCGATCCGGCACCATGACACTTTACGATTCTTCACTGAATGTAAAACGTGATTTCAGCTGCCCGCTGGGTGTCCGACAGGCACTGCTTCGCAGCGGAGGAGATGCTCTTCTGCTTACCGGTTATGGTGCCGAACTATACAGTCTTTCCTGACATACACGCAAGCTCCCGTACAACAGACATACCTCGCAGAGGAGGGATCAAATGGATACGATTATCGATTTGTTGCTGCTGGCAATTCTGCTGATCTGTGGATGGACCGGCTACAAAAAGGGTATCATCATGGGGATCGGCGGCCTTTTAGCCCTGATCATCTCCATATATGGTGCCAATCTTCTGTCAAACACTTTCTCCTATGAAGTGATCGACGGTCTGCGTCCTTTTGCGAGCGGATATGTGGAAACCGTTTCGGACAGCACGGTCACTGCCGAATTTGGTCTGACAGACAGCAAAACTTCCATCCGGGATTATCTGAAACAGAATCCCGATAAGGAACTCGACTATTGCGAAAGCTGTTTCCGGGCCACCGGCATCTACGGTAAGACAGCAAAAGGTCTGGCCGAAGAGGCGATGGCGTATGCAGAAGAGCAGAACGTTGAGCTGACAGAGGCTGTGACGGAGATCCTTTGTCTGCGAATTGCATATGCTGCCGGCTTTATTCTGGCGTTTCTGCTCATAATCATTATATTGACGGTCATCGGTAATCTGCCGAATCTCAGCTTCAAGCTGCCGAATCTCGATATGGTCAACGATATCGGCGGCGCCGTACTCGGGGTACTGACGGGATTCAGCTTCTGTATCGTGATCGTCTGGGCTTTGCAATTTACAGGGATACTGATCAGTCAGGAGATCATCGGTGATACACTTCTGGCATCCTCTCTGATGAAAATGGGAATTCTGAACAAATTCCTTGGTCTCTGACATATATACAATCCATCCGAACCCGAAAATCCGACTAGTATAGGAGAACAAGAATGCAACCTACTCTCTGTGCACGCTGCCAAAAAAACATGGCGGTAGTATTCATCAATCGAATTGAGAACGGTGTCAGCAAAAATGAAGGCCTGTGCCTCAAGTGCGCCCGTGAGCTGCACATCAAACCCATTGATGACATGATCGCCAAGCTGGGGCTCTCTGACGAAGAACTGGAAAGCCTGACCGGCGAAATGATGGAGGCCTTGGGCGGTGCCGAAGGTCTGATGGAAATTGAAAACAGCGACGATGATTCTGATGACGACGGTAAGACCGCTACCTTCCCCTTCCTGAACCGTCTGTTCGGGAATCAGGGCGGCCCGACCGAAGGTCCCGTCGGCGATGCGGCAGAGGATGCTCGTCCCGGTGCCAAAGACGCCGGCCAGAGCCGCAGCGGCGGTAAGCGTAAGTATCTGGAAAACTATTGTCTCTCACTCACCGGTCGTGCCCGTGCCGGTGAACTCGACAATATGATCGGCCGAACCGAGGAATTGGAGCGTGTGCTGCAGATCCTCAACCGCCGTCAGAAGAACAATCCCTGCCTCATCGGTGAACCCGGCGTCGGCAAGACCGCCATTGCCGAGGGTCTGGCTCAGCGGATCGCCGACGGCAATGTCCCCTACAAGCTTCGCGATAAAGAGGTTTATCTGCTTGACCTCACCTCTCTCGTGGCCGGTACACAGTTCCGCGGCCAGTTTGAGTCTCGCATGAAGGGCCTCATTGAAGAAATCCGCAAGCAGGGCAACATCATCCTTGTGATCGATGAGATCCATAACATCGTCGGTGCCGGCGACGCAGAGGGCAGCATGAACGCCGCCAACATTCTGAAGCCCGCTCTTTCCCGCGGTGAGATTCAGGTCATTGGTGCGACTACCTTCGCCGAATACCGCAAACATATTGAAAAAGACGCCGCGCTGGAACGCCGTTTCCAGCCCGTTACGGTCGCTGAACCTTCTATTGAAGACAGCGTGGAGATCCTCAAGGGTATCCGCAGTTATTACGAGAACTTCCACAGCGTACGCATCTCTGACGAGATGTGCCGCGCCGCTGTCGTGCTCTCCGAGCGCTATATCACCGACCGTTTTCTCCCCGACAAGGCCATCGACCTCATCGATGAGGCCTGTTCGGATGTGAACCTGAAAAACCGTGATCTGGAACGCGTTGAGCAGATCAAAAAGATCCGTGCGGACCTTGAACTGGAACGCGAAAAGATCCTCAGCGAACCCAAAACGCAGGAGGACTTCCAGCATCTTGCCGTTCTGCGCAGCCGGGATATCCAGCTGGGCAACGAGCAGACCGAGCTGGAAGCTCAGGGCATTCCCGAACTGACGCAGGATAATCTGGCCCGCATCATTGAACTCTGGACCAAGATCCCCGCCGCCAGCATCCGCGCGGATGAATATGAGCGTCTGTCGAATCTGCATCTGCGCCTGAAGGAACACCTTATCGGTCAGGATGAAGCGATCGATACGGTCTGTGCCGCCATTAAGCGCAACCGCGCCGGCCTGCAGACCAAACGTAAACCTGTCAGCTTTATCTTCGCAGGCAGCTCCGGTGTCGGCAAGACCGAGCTCGTCAAACGTCTGGCCGCCGATCTCTTCGACGCTCCGGAATCCCTGATCCGCCTCGATATGTCCGAGTTCATGGAGAAGCACTCCGTGAGCCGCATCATCGGTTCTCCTCCGGGATATGTCGGCTATGATGAAGCCGGTCAGCTCACCGAAAAGATCCGCCGTAAGCCTTACAGTGTCGTTCTTTTTGATGAAATCGAAAAGGCTCATCCGGACGTTCTCAATGTTCTTCTGCAGATTCTGGACGACGGCAGAATCACCGACGCTCAGGGTCGTACCGTAAACTTCGAAAACACCGTTATCGTTATGACCACCAATGCCGGCTCAGAAAAGAGAGTCAGCAGCGTTGGCTTCAATCAGACCACCGCCGAGCTCGGAAAGGAAAAAGCGCTCAAGGCGCTGAATGAGTTCCTGCGTCCGGAGTTCATCAACCGTGTCGACGAGATTGTGTGCTTCAACCACCTCACGGAGGAAAACTTCCGCGGTATCGCGGCGCTGATGCTCAACGAACTGAAGACCGTCATGAGCGATCGGGATATGGAAATCACCTGGGACGACAGCGTCATCGATTACCTCACCGAAAAGGGCTATTCGTTTGCTTACGGTGCACGTAATCTGCAGCGTCTGATCCAGAAAGAGATCGAGGACGCGATCGCTTCGGAGATCATCGACAAGTCCCGCGGTCAGGTTTCCCGGATCGGTCTGACCGTCCGTGACGGCAAGGTTGAGATTCTTGCGGTATGACGGAACCGATATTCTATGATGCGCTTGCTCTGCCCGACGAGCCGGGTCTGACCTGTCTCGTCGGCGGCGGCGGCAAAACATCGCTCATGTACCGTCTGGGTGCGGAGTTGGCTGCATCCTGTCGCTCCGCTGTTGTAACCACCACGACCCGCATCGGCGTCCCGCTCCCGGGCCAGGCCCGGTTTCTGGATGTGCGGGATTTCGAAGACCCGGAAATGCATATCCGTCCGGGTGAGGTGGTCTGCATCTGCAGACGGGATGCCGGTACCAAGCTGAGCAGCCCCGGCTGTGCGATCCTGCCGCGGCTGATCGCCTCGGCCGACCGTGTCATTTCGGAAGCGGACGGTGCCCGACGGCTGCCCGTCAAAGCTCCCAACTCTCATGAGCCCTGCATTCCTCCCGCAGCCGACACCGTTGTGGCCGTTGCAGGACTCACTGCGCTTGGAAAACCGCTGCACACGATTTGCTTCCGCTGTGATCTGGTCTGTGCGCTTCTTGGTGCGGAACCGGGCGATCTTTTAACTCCCGCCCTTCTCGCCCGACTGCTGACACATCCTCTGGGGCAATTCAAGGAAGTCGGATCCGTTTCCCGATTCCGGCTTCTGCTCAATCAGGCCGACAATGACCGCCTTCTGAAACTGGGACTTGAGACTGCCGCCATTGCGCGCACCTGTCTCCCCGGTCTGCGGGTCGTTATTGGAACGCTCGAACCGGTTCCCTCTGTTCGCGGCATTGTCGCCGATACAACTGTTTAAGACAAAAAAGCGCGGTACCGATATCGGTACCGCGTTTTTACTGCTCTGTTTAATTTTTACTTGGAAGAAAGCGCACGTTCCAGCCAAACCGCAGCGACATCCATCGCAGCATACAGACTGTTCTTCTCACTCTTCTTGATCACACGGTCACGGGACCGTACATCCGGATCCGTCAGCTGAAGCTGGACAGACACCTTTGTGGCAACCTTCAGTTCCGGTGCCTTCGCATCCGCAGCAGGCTTCACCGTCTTTGTGTCCAGAATCTGCATCATGATAATGTACTTATCCGCCATGCTTCCGTAGTAAATAATGTTGTCCTTGCGGGCAAGGGGACGTCCCCGATATGTCAGCATTTTTTTCTTCGTTGCCATCATGCATTCTCCTTATATTCTAAAGCCTTACGGCATTTTTTACTTGCTTACTGTTCAGATCCGGCCCCGCCTGCATGAAATGTCAAAAGCAGGCGGGCCGTTTTTCATCTTTACTTCGCAGGACTCTGTGTCTTAACAACGGGCTTTTCCGGATCCTTCATGCTCTCGGAAAGTCCCGCGGCCAAGCCGGCCAGCCCCTGGAGTTCGGACGGAATAATGATCTTCGTCGCTCTGCCGTTGGCCGCTGCCGTAAAGGCTTCCAGCGCCTTGATCTTCAAAACCGCCTCAGACGGCATAGCCTCGTTGATGCGGCGGATACCCT
Source organism: Eubacteriales bacterium (assembly GCA_030528965.1). Lineage (GTDB taxonomy): Bacteria > Bacillota > Clostridia > Oscillospirales > Oscillospiraceae > JAUMXS01. Next base: position 16,420 of record JAUMXS010000004.1, on the reverse strand, counting down.
CCGCCGTGGCAGTCTGGACCTTAAGGATCGCTTCCGCCTCACCTTCAGCCTCCAGGATCTGCTGCTGCTTTTTCGCGTCCGCACGCAGGATCGCTGCTTCACGCTCACCTTCCGCGGTGAGGATTGCGGATTTCTTCTCACCTTCCGCACGCAGGATCGCTTCACGCCGCTCGCGTTCCGCTTTCATCTGCTTCTCCATCGCATTCTGGATCTCCTTAGGCGGGAGAATGTTCTTGAGCTCCACACGATTGACCTTGATGCCCCAGGGGTCCGTCGCTTCGTCCAGAATGGCGCGCATCTTCGTATTGATAACGTCACGGCTCGTCAGACACTGATCCAGTTCCAGATCGCCTATGATATTACGCAGAGTCGTCGCCGACAGGTTTTCGATCGCGATCATGGGATGTTCGATACCGTAGGTATAGAGCTTCGGATCGGTGATCTCAAAATATACCACCGTATCGATCTGCATGGTAACATTGTCTTTCGTGATCACGGGCTGCGGTGGGAAGTCCGCCACCTGCTCCTTCAGGGAAACAACTTTCGCCACGCGTTCGATAAACGGGATCTTAAAATGAAGTCCCACATTCCAGGTCGTACTGTATGCACCCAGACGTTCGATGACAAAAGCACGCGCCTGCTGTACCACGCGGATATTCCTGATCAGCACGACAAGGATAATCGCGAAAAGAATAACCGGTACAATCTTATTCAGAATCCAAGGCATAGAAAACCTCCTAAATCATTTATTTCGCATCTGTACCGTCAGCCGGTACAACAAACAGTTTTACTCCTTCCATTCCGGTGACAACAACAACCGTGTCCGGCGCGATGGGCTGTCCGTCAGCGCTGCGGGCCGTCCAGTATTTGCCGCCAACCTTCACTTCCCCTTTCTCAAGGAGATTGTCGATGGCTTCCGTCACCACCGCCTTCTGTCCGATGCAGCGATCGGCATTGGTCGGCTGGATCCGGGCGTTGAGATATTTCCGGGCCAGCGGCCGGGTAAGGATCAGCGTCGCGATCGATACTACCACGAACCATACGACCTGCAGCCAGATCTGAGCATGACAAAGAGCGCTCAGTAGTGCCGCTCCGGCACCAAATGCAAACCATATCGAGGCCAAACCGGCCGTTACGCCTTCAATTACCATGAAGACCACGATAGCCACTGACCAAACGGTGATCAAATCTCTCACACCCTTTCTGTATTTCTTTATCATACCCCATTTTCGTCTTTCAAGCAATACCCCTTGAAAAAAAGCTCCTTATATGCAGATGAAAAAGTCGCTGTCTGTTTCTTCTCCGGATGAAGTTTAAGCCGATCGGGGTTATGATATAAAAGTCTCATTCAAATCATGTCACATAAAAAATCAGGACTGCTGTGGAATAGTCTTCCGCAGCAGTCCTGTTGTTTTGTAAAACCTTTATCAGTCGGTCACGTAAGGCAGAAGAGCGACCTGACGGGCGCGCTTGATGGCCTCGGTGAGCTGACGCTGATGATGAGCGCAGGTACCGGTAGTGCGACGCGGCAGGATCTTGCTGCGTTCGGACAGGAAACGGCGAAGCTTCGCAGTGTCCTTATAATCGATCGTCTCGCACTTATCAACGCAGAACTGGCAAACCTTTCTGCGCTTATGATTCTTCTGATTCTTATCAAAAGCCATGGATTAGTCCTCCTTCTGTCAGAATGGTAACTCGCCGTCGGCTTCATCAATTTCCTGAAAAGCCGGCGCCTTGGTACGCGCACCGTCGAATTCAGACGGCGCACTGCTGCGGAATCCGGAAACGTCACCGCCATCTCGGCTCTTTTTACTGTCGCCGAAATAAATGTTCTCCGCTACCACTTCAGCGGTCGTACGCTTGTTGCCTTCACGGTCCTGCCAATCGCGAACCTGCAGTCTTCCGGAAACAACCGCCATGCTGCCCTTAGCGAAAAACTTGGAGACAAACTCTCCCGTCTGACGCCAGGCAACAACATCGATGAAATCCGTCTGCTTTTCGCCGGTCTCACGATTGCCGAAATCGCGATCCACCGCGAGGCGGAAGGACGCGACAGGGGTACCGGACTGGGTATAGCGGAGTTCGGGGTCGCGGGTCAGCCGACCCATAAGAACAATGTGGTTAAGCATATTCCCTTTCCCCTTTCCTTGTTTACTCGCAGCGCAGAGTGATCAGACTACGCATAACGCCGTCCGTAATACCAAGAACACGGTCCAGCTCGGCCGGGAAACTGGGAGCCGAAGTGAACTTAATCAGAACGTAGTAACCTTCGCTGAAATCATTGATCTCCTAAGCGAGCTTACGTTTGCCCATGTCCTCGAGTTCATCGATCGTTCCATTCTGCTCAACCAGAGCCTTGAACTTCTCCACGAGAGCCTGAGTTTCTTCTTCACCGAAATCGGGACGGAGAATAAACATGACCTCGTACTTTTCCATGGTCTTCGCCATTGGTACACCTCCTTCTGGTCTTTGGCCCCCGAACCTCGTCGGGAGCAAGGATATCGCCTGTCATCCTATAAGACAAGCCTTATTATTATACCTTTTTCTCCAGGAATGTCAAGGACTTTTCCCTGTTTTTCTGCCTCGCGGTGAGGAAAATTTTCCTGTACCGGAATGAAAAAATCCCCCGGACCGGGAAACCCGATCCGGGGAACAGTTCATTTTCATCATGTTAAGCCGCCGAATTATTTCGCGTACTCGATGGCTTTGGTTTCCCGCACAACATGCACCTTGATCTGACCGGGATAAGTGAGTTCCTCTTCGATCTTCTTGGCAATATCACGGGCAAGAAGAATCATGTGATCCTCATCCACATCTTCCGGCTTGACCATAATACGAATCTCACGTCCGGCCTGAATGGCATAGCATCCCGCGATCCCGGGGAAGGATCTTGTGAGCGTCTCCAGTTTTTCCAAGCGCTTGACGTAGTTTTCGATATTTTCCCGACGTGCACCGGGACGCGCGGCCGAAATGGTGTCCGCCGCCTGAACCAGACAGGCAATTACCGTCTGGGCTTCCACATCGCCATGGTGCGCCTCGATGGCATGCACGATTTCAGGGGCTTCCTTGTATTTGCGGGCAATATCCGCACCGATGGTGGCATGGCTTCCTTCGACCTCATGGTCAACAGCCTTGCCCAGATCATGCAGCAGACCCGCACGCTTGGCAACCGCCACATCCACGCCCAATTCCGAGGCCAGCAGGCCCGCGATGTGCGCCACTTCGATCGAGTGATTCAGCACATTCTGACCGTAGCTGGTACGATATTTCATCCGTCCCAGCAGACGGAGGATCTCGGGATTCAGACTGTGGATATTCGTTTCGAAAGCCGCGCGCTCGCCTTCCTCCTTGATGATGGACGCAACTTCGCGCTGGGCCTTCGCTACCATTTCCTCAATGCGCGCGGGGTGGATACGGCCGTCCGCGATCAATTTCTCCAGCGCAAGCCGCGCCACTTCGCGGCGAACAGGATCAAAACTGGAAACCGTTATTGCTTCGGGTGTGTCATCGATGATGAGATCACAGCCGGTGAGCGTTTCGATAGAACGAATGTTTCGTCCCTCGCGGCCAATGATGCGGCCTTTCATTTCATCGTTCGGGAGCGGTACCACGGATACCGTTACTTCGCTCGCGTGATCCGCCGCACAACGCTGGATAGCTGTTGCGATCACTTCACGGGCACGGGAATCCGCTTCTTCCCGACACTGTGCTTCCAGTTCCTTGAGCTTGACAGCCATCTCATGGGTGACTTCAGACTCCAGGCTGGAAATAAGATATGCTTTGGCCTCTTCGACCGTGTAGCCGGAGATCTTTTCCAACATCTCCAGCTGGCTTTTCTTGATAAGAGCGATCTCCTCACGCTGTGCATCCGCTTCTGCGATCTTACGATTGAGATGTTCCGTCTTGCGTTCCAGGTTGTCGGTCTTCTTATCCAGATTTTCTTCTTTTTGCTGCAGCCGGCGCTCAAGCTTGGTCAGCTCAGCACGGCGTTCCTTAACTTCACGTTCATGCTCTGCGCGGTTTTTGTGTATCTCTTCCTTGGCTTCCAGCAGCGCTTCGCGCTTCTTGCTCTCCGCGCTCCGGATAGCCTCGTTGATGATCTTCTTGGCCTCTTCTTCCGCACTGGAAATCTCCCGCTCCGCTACGCGCTTGCGGTATACTATTCCGAGCAGAAAGGCTATGCAAAACACTGCGACCAATGCGATCGCACCGCCAATCATCCATTGTGTTTCAGGCATAATCGATACACACACCTCCATTCCTTCTGAAATATTATGCACCCCATTTTCGGGGCCATCGCGACAATATCCGCCGCAGGTTTGTGACTTCTGAAATGCCGGAAAGTTCCCCAGACTCTCAGCATTACTATCCGATTTATTTTATCTTGCCGCTCCCGTTATGTCAAGCGTTTTCTCCCACCCCCGGGAAAAATCAGCCTCCCAGTCTTCTCCATATCCATTCGTCTATGTAAATATGTGTTTCCGCTGTGGGCCTTGCGATCACCAGAAAACTATCCGTTCCCGGGAAAACATCAATATGCATACCCCTCCAGGGTTCTTTTCCGTTTCGATCCAGCGCTGCACGAACCAGATATTCCGCCTGTTTCTCCGTTGGTTCGGATGAAAGATCCAACACCACGCAGCGTGCGTTCACGATGCTTTTCCTTTCGATCATACTCACCCCCCGCGCTCCGATTATACCGCGTCTTTCTTTGAGAAAACAGCAGAAATGTATGGAAATAAAACGCGGAATATGGTATGATAAATGATAATCAGCCTATTGTTCTGACTTTACACAGATAATCACGGAGGTGCCGTTGTGGACTATACAGAAACCAAGGAAAGACGAATCAGCACGTATCAGGGCGTGATCATTAACGTCGCTCTTGATCAGGCGCGGCTGCATAATGGTTCCCGCGTCCTGCGGGAAGTCGTGGAACATCCCGGCGGCGTGGCGGTTCTTCCCCTCGATCAGGAAGGCTATGTCTACTGCGTCAAACAGTTCCGTTATCCCTTCCAGTGTCATCTGCTGGAGATCCCGGCGGGCAAACTGGAACCCGGCGAAGACCCGCGTCTTTGTGCCGAACGAGAGCTTTCCGAGGAAACCGGTTTTACCGCCGGTCGCTTTGTCAGTCTGGGCGAATTCTATTCCTCCCCCGGCTTCTCTTCAGAAATCCTGCATCTGTACCTGGCACTTGATCTGCAGGAAGGCGAAGCCCATCCCGACCAGGATGAATTCCTGGACAGAATACGCATCCCTCTCTCCGAACTCAAGGAACGCGTCCTGCGCGGCGAACTGCATGACGGAAAGACTGTCGTTGCGGTTTTGAAAGCCGCCGCTCTGCTGGAGGAAAACAGAGTATGAATAAAACCGTCCTCATCGTGGATGATGAAAAAGCCATTGTAGATATTCTGCGCTTCAATCTCGAAATCGAAGGATTCAATGTAAATTGCGCATATGACGGCCTCGAAGGTCTCAGCGCCGCGCGTGATACGGATCCCGATCTCATTCTTCTGGATGTCATGCTGCCCGGAATGGACGGTTTTGAAGTCTGCCGTACTTTACGTGACGAGGGGAACAATGTCCCCATCATTATGATCACGGCAAGAGAAGAAGAAACGGATAAAGTCTTCGGTCTTGAACTCGGCGCGGATGACTACATCACCAAGCCGTTCTCCCTGCGTGAACTTGTGGCCCGTGTGCGGACAAACATCCGTCGTGCCGCCACCGGTCAGCCCCCCGCCGAAGACGGCAGCGGTGATGAAAACATTCTGCGCTGTGGTGCGGTCTCGATCGACCTCGCCCGTCACCGGGTGTTTCGCAGCGGAAAAGAATTGGAACTGACCCAGCGGGAGTATGAACTCATTAAGTTCCTTGCCTCTTCTCCGGGCCATGTATTCACCCGTCAGGAACTCATGAGCGAAGTCTGGCGCTATGAATACTACGGAGACCTGCGCGCTGTGGATGTCGCCGTACGCCGTCTGCGTGAAAAGCTGGAAGATAATCCCGCCGAACCCGTTTTCGTTATGACGCGTCGCGGCGCAGGCTATTATTTCAACGAAGCCTGAGCCCCTCGGCTCCAAACCTTATATTCAACCGGCCCTGCCGGAATATATGCGCTGCATCCTTCACCGGAGCAGCAGCAGGAGGAATAAAAAATGAATAATAGTACTCGCGGAAAGACCCGGTGGATCGTTGGCGTTGCTCTGTTTACGGGCATGGTCATCGTGCTTCAGCTGCTGGGCAGTTTCATTCACTTCGGGATGTTCTCCATCTCGCTGGTTCTGGTACCCATTGTGGTAGGCGCCGCGGTTTACGGCGCAGCAGCCGGTGCCTGGCTCGGTTTTGTATTTGGCGTAACCGTCCTGCTCTCCGGCGACGCCGCGGCCTTTCTGGTCGTGAATCCCGCCGGTACCATCGCCGTCGTTCTCATCAAGGGTATTGCCTCGGGCTTCTGCGGCGGACTCGCTTTTCGTGCTTTTGCGGGCCGCGAGCATTTCCTCGGTATCCCTTTTTCCGAGATCCGCCCTCTTGAATTGGCGGAAAAGATCCGTGCGCGTCGTATGTATGAAGGTGTTATCCTTGCAGCGATCGTCACTCCCGTTGTCAACACGGGAATCTTCCTGATCGGCTGTTTCCTCTTCTTCATGCCGACCATCGAAGGCTGGGCCGAAGCTTTTGGCTTTGGTTCCAATGTCGCCGGTTACATTGTCTCCGGCCTCGTGGGAATGAACTTTGTCTTTGAACTTCTGTTCAACGTCCTGCTCGGTCCGGTCATCACACGTCTCATTCGTCTGGAGAGGAGGCTGCACGCATGATCCTTGCTATTGACGTCGGCAACACAAATATTGTCCTCGGCTCTGCGGAAGGTTTGCAGGTCCGCGGCATTTCCCGCATGGCTACTTCGCTGCACAGGACGGAGAGTGAATATGCCGTTCTCATCCGTCAGATTTTCGATCTGAACGGAGTGCAGTGCCGGGATTTTGAAGGCGCCATTATTTCCAGTGTGGTACCGCCCCTGACCGAAACGATCGCCGGTGCGGTACGTATCCTCACCGGTCTCAAGCCGCTGATAGTCGGCGCCGGTCTGAAAACCGGACTCAATATCTGCATCGATAATCCCGCTCAGCTGGGCAGTGATCTGGTCGTCGGCGCCGTGGCTGCTCTCGACAAATACAAAACGCCCATCATTCTGTTTGATATGGGTACCGCCACCACGATCTCCGTCATTGACGAACAGGCACGGTTCCTCGGCGGCGTCATTATGCCGGGTGTCGAGCTTTCTCTCTCTGCACTGGTCAGCGGTACATCCCAGCTTCCCAAGGTCCCGCTTGATGCACCGAAACGCTGCATCGGCCGGAACACGATCGAAAGCATGCAGTCCGGCACCATTTTCGGCGAAGCCGCCATGGTGGAGGGCATGATCGACCGTATCGAAGCCGAACTGGGCCGCACAGCGACAGTGGTTGCCACCGGCGGTCTCTCACACCGCATCGTTCCCCACTGCCACCGGGAAATCACGATCGACGATGACCTTCTCCTGCGCGGTCTCGCCATTCTGTATCAGAAAAACAAAGCATAAAGTCTGTGCATTTTTGAAAATACAAGACCGGGGTATCCGTCGGCATTCATCTGCCGTCGGATACCCTGGTCTTATTATTTATTATTCTGCTGATAGCCCGGCAAATCGTTTCTTTTCTCAGAACAGATCCCAGGCTGTGAGGTCACACTGGCCGGCACCATTATATCCACAGGTCAGTATGCTTCCGTCCCGCCGCAGCCCCATCGTGAGGATTCTCCATACAGCCGGACGCAAGAAGCAAAAGAAGTGCAAGTACCAGATCTTTTGCTGTTCATTTCATATTCATGCCTCTTCCCTTTCGGAGCAGAAGCAGTACCAATCGTCCTGATGGAGTTTCTCCAGAATACGGAATCCGTTTCGAATAAGGACGCGTTCTATCTCGTCCTGCCGTCCTTCGATGATACCGGAACAGACAAAACGACCGCCCGGGGCCAGAAACTCAGGAACCAGCGGCGTAAGCGGAAGGATCACGTCGGCAACAATATTTGCCAGCACCAGATCATATCCGCTGCCCAAACGCGCACGAAGGCTCTTATCCGCCAGCACATCGCCGGCACTTACGAAAAACCGGTCATCCTGCAGATCGTTGAGAGCAGCATTACTCCGGGCCGTATCGGGAACGAGCGGGTCGATATCACAGCCGACGGACTCCCTGCAGCCCAGCAGAAGAGCGCCAATGCCCAGGATACCGCTCCCGCAGCCAAGGTCGAGCACACGCTTATCGGGTCCGGCCAGTTTTTCGATCATACGGAGGCACATCTGTGTCGTCGCGTGGCTGCCCGTCCCGAAGCTCAGACCGGGGTCCAAACGCAGCGGCACACGCTCCGGGTCATTCGCCTCTTCCCAGGCCGGGATGACCAGGAACTTCTCCCCGACCGGCAGCGGCTTGTAATAGGCACGCCAGCTGTTTTCCCAGTCGCCGTCTTCCACCACAGCCAATTCCGGTTCAAAGCCCGCCGCACGCAAGACAGTCAGCATCTCCTGTCCCTCATCATCGTCCGACAGATAAAACTTCACCCTTGAAACGCCTGTGAACTTTTGTTCCAATTCCTCGTCCACATAGTCCCAATATCGGTGATTATTCTCCAGAAAATTGCGGAAATCCGCCTCATCTTCCACGACCATTCCGCCGACTCCCAATTCGGCCAGCTGCATGCAAAGGCTATCCGGATCGTCACCCGCCGGAAGCACACATTCGATCCAACGCATTTGCGTCCCTCCTCTCACGGGAAGTGTACCCTCCCCAACACAGTTTTGTCAAGAGCGGGCAGGAGCAGGCCGCATTCACTCTGTCTCACAGTTTGTCGGATGATGGGGTTTTTCTTGCAGAATAAAGGTGTATATGGTATACTGATAAGAAAACCTGAAATTGGAATTGAACGTCGGCATTTCATGCCGGCGATGTGAAAAAACGGAGATCCAAGAATGAAATATCCCATCTGGAAACTCCCGCCCCCCCGGCCTTATATACCGGACTGGCCCGGCTGCACGCCGCTTATGGCCGCTCTGCTCTCTCTTCGCGGTATTGAGGATGCTCAGGAAGCTCATCACTTCCTGTACAGCACCGAAGACCTGATCGAGGACTACAATCTTCTCCCTGACATACACCAAGCCGTTGCACGTATTCGACAGGCCATTGCCGATGGCGAACATGTCGCTGTATACGGCGACTATGATGTGGATGGGATCACTTCCGGCTGCCTGCTCACCGAATACCTGCGTGAACAGGGCCTGACCTGTGAACTGTACATCCCCGACCGTCTGGAAGAAGGCTATGGGGTGAACGTCGGAGCTGTTGAAAAACTGCATAATCTCGGCGTCACGCTCATTATTACGGTGGACTGCGGTGTCACTGCCACAGTGGAGACCGATTATGCGGCTTCGCTGGGCATCGATATGATCATCACCGACCATCACGAATGCCGGGAAACACTTCCCGACGCTGTCGCGGTCATCGATCCCAAGCGCACCGACGGTGACTGGCCCTGCCGGGACATGGCCGGTGTAGGTATCGCATTTAAACTTGTCTGCGCCCTGACGGAGGATCCCGCGCAGGTACTGGATCGATATGCCGATCTTCTGGCTGTCGGCACAGTTGCCGATGTCATGCCTCTGACAGGAGAAAACCGTCTCCTGGTCCGTACCGGTCTGGAGATGCTTGCAAACGGGCAGGCGCGTCCCGGCATCTCGGCACTCATGGAGGAAGCCGGTGCGGCTTCCCGACGCCCCAGTGCCGCAACGCTGGGCTTTACGCTGGCCCCGCGCATCAACGCCGCCGGCCGTCTCAGCCACACTGAGATCGCCGTGGAACTTCTTCTTACACAGGACCCCGATACCGCCCGCGAACTGGCGCAGGACCTCTGCCGCAAAAATCGTGAGCGGCAGTCCCTTGAAACCGCGATTTGGAAACAGGCTCTTGCCATACTGGCCGGGGAAAGCCCCGACGTTCCCCTCGTTGTCACAGGGGATGATTGGCATCAGGGCGTCATCGGGATTGTCGCCAGCCGTCTGACGGATTATTTCTCTGTTCCCGCCATTATGATCAGTTTTGACGGAGATCACGGGAAAGGCTCCTGCCGGAGCGTAGCGGGCTTTAATCTGTTCGAAGCACTCTCTGCCTGTTCCGACTGTCTGGAGGGCTTTGGCGGCCACGCAATGGCTGCAGGATTGACGATTCACCGGAACCGGGTGGACGAGTTCCGGAAACGCCTCGCTGACTTTTATTGTTCTCACCGTCCGGACTATGTCCCTGCTCTGGAGCCGGAACTTACTGTGAATTCCCCGCTCCTGCTTTCCGAAGAATGTGTCACCTCGCTGGATCTGCTGGAGCCCTGCGGCTGCGGCAATCCACGGCCTTTATTATATCTCGATGACGCCCTGCTTGAGGACGTCATCCCCATTGGCGGCGGAAAGCATCTGCGTCTGCATCTGCGGAAAAACGGTGCTGTTTATGAAGGCGTTTTCTTTTCCCGCACCGCGGAGGAATTGGGCGCCTCCGCCGGTGATCGCGTGGATCTGGTATTTTCGCCTCAGATCAATGAATTTCGCGGACATCGGTCCGTACAGCTTATTCTGACCGATCTGCGCGTACATGATTGTTTCGATACCTGCCGTCGTCTTTTGATCGGTGAATCTGTTTTTCCGGATGAAACGGCAGAATATCTACCCATCAGACGGGATTTTGCCGATCTCTGGCGAACGCTGAGCCATCTGGGCGGTACTGTCGCATTGCCGCTCTCCGCTCTGTCCGATCGGTTCCATAACGAGCCCATCCGCACCAGCATATGTCTGGCCGTAATGGACGAACTCGGTCTCGCCCAGATCCGTTTGGATAATGAGGAACTCCTCATTATCCAGAACACCGAAACATCCAAAGTCGATCTGGATGCCTCCGCTCTGCTGCAGCAGCTGCGCACAGAGTTTTGAGTTCCCTGTACCAGTCCGAGAAAGGAGTCCGCTGAACGATGACAAACGATGCCGAAAAGAAACAGACCGGCACGAAACCGATCGAACCGAAATATGTCGATCTGGAAGCGTTGTATGAAAAGCTGGTCGAACACATCCGGGAACATAATCCGCGCGCGGATCTAAGCCGTATCCGGGCTGCATACGAAGTTGCGAAAAACGCACACAGCGGACAGCTTCGCAAGGATGGCAGTCCCTACCTCACCCATGTCATCGCGGCCGCGGATATCTGCGCCGAAATGGGCCTCGACGAGGTCAGCATCGTCTCCGCTCTTCTTCATGACTGCATCGAGGACACCAGTGTTACGCATGAGGATATCGCCAAACAGTTCGGCAATTCCGTTGCGGACATCGTGGAAGGCGTCACAAAGCTCACCCGAGTGAAGTTTACCAGCAAAGAAGACGAGCAGATGGAAAATCTGCGTAAGATGCTCATGGCCATGGCCAAGGACATCCGCGTCATTCTGATCAAAATTGCCGACCGGCTACACAACATGCGTACCATGGAATACATGAACGAGGCCAAACAGGCCTCCAAATCCTTCGAGACCATGGAGATCTACGCACCCATTGCCCACCGGCTCGGCATGCAGAAGATCAAATGGGAACTGGAAGACCGTTCCCTTCGTTACCTTGATCCCGAAGGATACCGTGAGATCATGGAAAACCTGGATGCACGCATGCCCATCCTCGAACAGTTCATGACCGACGTAAAGCAGCGTCTGCAGAATCGTCTGGATGAAGCCGGGCTCAACACTGTTATCCACAGCCGGATCAAGCATATTTACAGTATCTATCGTAAAATGTTTGCCCAGAACCGCAGCGTCAACGAAATCTTCGACCTCTGCGCGTTTCGCGTCATCGTAGACAGCATTGCGGACTGTTACAATGTTCTCGGCCATATCCACGATATGTATCGTCCGATCCCCGGACGCTTCAAAGATTATATCGCCATGCCCAAACCGAACGGATATCAGAGCGTCCACACCACGGTCATCGGTGAACAGGGTATCCCGTTTGAAGTACAGATCCGCACCTGGGATATGCACCACACTGCGGAATACGGCGTCGCTGCCCATTGGAAATACAAGTCCGGCGAATCGGGCGTCAAGGTTGGGGACGAGGAAAAGTTTGCCTGGGTCCGACGTCTTCTGGAGACGCAGCAGGACACCGACGCACAGGACTTTGTTCACGAACTCAAAGTGGACATGTTCGCGGATGAGGTTTTCGTGTTTACTCCGCAGGCCGACGTGATTAACCTGCCCGCCGGCGCCACGCCCATTGATTTTGCCTACAATATCCATTCCGCTGTCGGCAACTACATGATCGGTGCAAAGGTCAACGGACGGATTGTTCCCTTTGATTACATTCTGCAAAACGGCGATATCGTGGACATCACCACGTCACGCAATGCCCCCGGCCCCAGCCGTGACTGGATGCACCTCGCCAAGAGCAGTACGGCCCGTACCAAGATCCGACAATGGTTTAAAAGGGAACGCCGTGAGGAAAATATTTCCCGCGGCCGGGTAATGTTTGAAGATGAACTGCGTCATGCCGGTCTGCCGACCAACTCCGTCTCCCTTGCCGACGAAGAAGTGATCCTCGGCATTCTGCGGAAGATGTCCTTTGGCTCGCTGGATGATATGTACGCCGCCATCGGCTACGGCGGTATAACCGCCACACGCTCCGTCAACCGGCTGAAGGATGAATTACAGCGTGCCGCACGTCCCGTAAAGACTGCGATCGACCGTCTGAATGAACAGGCAGAACGCCGCACACAGCGTCCCGTCAAATCGGTTCAGGGTGTTCTGGTCGAGGGCATCGATAATTGTCTGCTCAAATTCTCGCGCTGCTGTACGCCCGTACCCGGTGACCCGATCGTGGGCTTTGTCACACGCGGTCAGGGCATTTCCATTCACCGGGAAGACTGTTCGAATTATCAGCTCAGTCTTCAGAGCCATGAGGATGACGGACGATGGATCCATGTCGCCTGGGCCCCGCATACTTCCGACCTGTATGTCACGTCCCTGCGCATTCTCGCACGGGATCGCAACGGCATCGTCATGGATATTGCCACTGCGCTCAATGCATTGAACGCCAAGGTACGCGGACTCAACACCCGCAGTCTGCCGAACGGCACGCTCACAGCAGGCATCACGCTTGAGGTTGCCGATCTGGACTCTCTTAAACAGATCATCAACCGACTGTCCGGTATCGGCGGTGTTCAGTCCGTCCAGCGCGGCAGTGGTTGATGCCGATTCGGAGAAAGGAGAATTCTTCGTATGAGAGCAGTTGTCACGCGCGTCACGGAAGCGTCGGTCGCAATTGACGGAGAGCTGCGCGCTTCTATCGGACACGGTTTTCTGATCCTTCTCGGTATACACACGGACGACACGGAAGAACAGGCGAAAAAAATTGCCGACAAGATCTGTGGGCTTCGTGTATTTGAGGATGAAAACGGTAAAATGAATATCGCCCCTGCCGATGCGGGTGCGTCTTTGCTTATAGTAAGTCAGTTTACACTGTATGGAGACTGCCGTTCCCGTCGGCCGGGCTTCTCACACGCTGCCAGACCCGAAACCGCCATTCCGCTGTATGAAACGGTAATCGCAAACTGCCGGTCTCGTGGCTTCCGGGTAGAAACCGGTGAATTCGGGGCGGATATGAAAGTTTCCTCTGTAAATGACGGCCCTGTAACACTCATTCTGGACACAAACGAACTCTGATTGGAGGTTTCTTCATGCTGATCAAAACTCTGACCGTAGGATATCTCATGACCAATTGCTATGTGGTTTCGGATCCCGAAACGCTGGAATGCGTTGTCATTGACCCCGGCGCCGAATCCGCCACGATTCTGAATTATCTGGATGACAATCATCTGAAGTGCCGCGCCATCCTCATCACACACGTCCATTTTGACCACATCACCGCTCTGGAACACGTGCGTGAGCATGTAGGGAATGTTCCGGTCTATCTCGGCCGATACAACGTCGGTGCAGAAACCAGCCCCCGGCACAGCTTTACGCCTCCTGAAGGTTCGATTCTGTGTAAGGACGGTGACACGATCGATGTCGGCGCCCTGCATTTCCAGGTTCTGGAAACCCCCGGTCATTCAAAGGGAAGCGTCGTATACCTTTGCGAAGACTGTATGTTCTCCGGGGATACTCTGTTCCGTATGACCTGCGGACGACTGGATTTTCCGGACAGCAGCCCGGAGGATATGATGAAATCCCTGCGCCGTCTCGGTGAACTGCCCGGGGACTACGAGGTCTATCCCGGTCACGAGGACAGTACCCTCCTCGAAATCGAACGCCGCTTCAATCCCTATATGGTTCAGGCTTTGTACTCCTGATATAGGATTCTGATAGAGGAAAGGAGAACGCCATGGCTCTCCATCAATCCGGAGAAGACTACCTGGAAGCGATTTATATTCTCAGCGGACGCGGAAAGACAGTACGATCTGTCGATGTAGCAGCACTCTTGGGAGTCACGAAGCCCAGTGTCAGCCGGGCAATGTCCATTCTCCGTGCGGAAGGATATCTGGCGGGATCACCGGAAGGCGGTCTGATTCTTACGGAGCTCGGGCAAACCGAAGCTCAGCGTATCTACGAACGGCATGAGGTGCTTACAAGATTTCTCACCAGCCTCGGAGTTTCACAGGAGACTGCGGAAGATGACGCCTGCCGTATAGAGCACGTCATCAGCGAGGAAAGCTTTAACCGTCTGCGTGATCATGCATACGCGCAAATTGAAAAGGAACGGAACTGACAAAATATGGAATTTCAAATGTGTGCCCCCTGTCTGTTTGGGCTGGAGGGACTTGTCGGCAATGAACTGCGGCATCTGAAACTCAATAATGTAAACCCCGAAACCGGTCGGGTCCGGTTCACCGGCGATGAAGCAGGGCTGGCAAGAGCCAATATCTGCTCCCGTTTTGCCGAACGAATCTTAATCGAAATCGGTGAGTTCCGTGCAGAGAGTTTTGAAGAACTCTTTGAGGGAACGTATGATCTGCCTTGGGAGGCATATATTCCTCCCGACGGACAATTCCCGGTAAAAGGATTCTCTCTGGATTCCCAGCTTCATTCCATTCCGGATTGTCAGAAGATCATAAAGAAAGCGATCGCAGTAAGTTTAGGCGGCCGCGGATCCCATCTTCCAGAAAACGGTGCATTATATCAAGTGCAATTTGCTATTCGAAAAGACGTGGTTACACTCTATCTGGATACAAGTGGTGTCGGTCTGCACAAGCGCGGTTACAGACCTGCGCAGGTCGCAGCACCGCTTCGCGAAACTCTGGCAGCCGCCATGGTTGATCTGGCACGATACAGAGGACGAGGGGAATTCCGGGATCCATTCTGCGGAAGCGGAACAATAGCTATTGAAGCAGCTCTGGCAGCGCGCAATCGAGCACCTGGTCTTCTCAGGAAGTTTGCGGCAGAAGAATGGAATAGGCCAGGCCACGAGATATGGACGGAAGAGCGTAAGGCCGCCAGAGAACGAGAGTTTCATGGCGAATACCATATTGAAGGAACAGATATCGATCCAAAAGCCATAGAAATAGCAAAGGCCAATTCCGTTCGGGCAGGCGTAGCAGATATAACAAAGTTCCGTATTGCAGATGCGAGAAGCTTTTCCGAGAACACAGAACGAGGCGTAATTGTAACCAATCCGCCTTACGGAGAACGGCTCCTAGATCGGAAAAAAGCAGAAGAACTCTGCGGTGAATTGGGGAAAGCATACGCCGCGGTGACTGGGTGGTCGTTATATTTGCTCTCGTCAAATCCGGAAATCGAACGAATAATAAATAAGAAAGCAGATAAGAAGAGAAGACTATATAATGGAACCATCCCGTGTGAACTATATATGTTTACGGGATACGCAAAAAACAAATAATAAAACAAAAACGCAAGGTATTTGTTACCTTGCGTTCTTAATAAACAAAATACACCGCAGAAAACTGCGGTGTATTGGCAGGGGAAGAAGGCTTCGAACCCTCGGCCTACGGTTTTGGAGACCGCCGCTCTACCAGCTGAGCTATTCCCCTAAATGCAATATTATACCGGCAAATGGTGGGCCTTCAGGGACTCGAACCCCGGACCGACCGGTTATGAGCCGGCTGCTCTAACCAACTGAGCTAAAGGCCCATAAGATGTTAATAAAGAGGAACGCCGCCACGGACACCGTGGCGGCGTTACCGCGAAAGTGGCTCCCCCTGTTGGACTCGAACCAACGACCCTGCGGTTAACAGCCGCATGCTCTACCGACTGAGCTAAGGAGGAATATCGCTGGGGTCATACATGAAATATGACCCCATTATGTTGGCGTTGACCTATCTTTCCGGATCGTCTCCAATCAAGTATTTTCGGCACT
>JAUMXS010000003.1 GCA_030528965.1 Eubacteriales bacterium | reverse complement strand
AAGCTGAAGTATCTGCCCGGTAAAGAAAAAGCCATTCAGGGCCTCAAGCGTGTATCCAAGCCCGGCCTGCGCGTGTATGCCGGCGCCGAGGAACTGCCCCGCGTTCTGAAGGGACTTGGTATTGCCATCGTTTCGACGTCCAAGGGCGTCATGACGGACAAGAAGGCTCGCGCCGAGCATGTCGGCGGCGAAGTCCTTGCGTTTATCTGGTAAGGGGGGCAGGAGAATATGTCTAGAATTGGTAGAGCCCCCATTACTGTTCCTGCCGGCGTCGAAGTAAAGCTGGCTGAAGGAAATCACCTCACCGTTAAGGGACCCAAGGGACAGCTGGAAGCCACTTTCGTTCCTCAGATGAACATCGAGATCGACGGCGCTGTCATCAAGGTTACCCGTCCCAATGATGAGAAGGAAAACCGTGCCCTGCATGGTCTGACCCGTACTCTGATCAGCAACATGGTCGTCGGTGTTACCGATGGCTTCAGCAAGACTCTGGAGGTCAACGGCGTCGGTTATCGTGCGAGCAAGGAAGGCAAGAATCTTGTGATGAACCTGGGCTACAGCCATCAGGTGATCATGCCCGAGACGGATGACATTCAGATCGAAGTTCCGAATCCGAACCAGATCGTCATCCGGGGTATCGATAAGCAGAAGGTTGGCCAGTTTGCAGCGAATGTTCGCAGTAAGCGTCCGCCTGAGCCGTACAAGGGCAAGGGCATCAAGTACGATTACGAGCATATTCGTCGCAAAGAAGGCAAGACCGGCGCGAAATAAGGGGAGGTGTGCCTGAATGATTAATAGACCGGATACGAAAGCGCAGAGACTGAAGCGCCATCGTCGTGTACGTGGAAAGCTGTCTGGCACGCCGGAGCGTCCCAGACTGAACGTCTATCGCAGTGAGAACCACATTTATGCTCAGGTGATCGACGACACCGTGGGAAACACCCTGTGCTCGGCTTCCACCGTGGAGAAGGATTTCGAAGGCTGCGGCAGCAACTGTGAAGCGGCCCACAAGATCGGCCTGCTGATCGCAGAGCGCGCGAAGGCTAAGGGAATCGAGAACGTGGTATTCGACCGTGGCGGATACATCTACCACGGACGTGTCAAGGAACTGGCAGAGGGCGCCCGTGAGGGCGGCCTGAAGTTCTGACGGAGGAGGAAACGAAATGGCATACAATAACGACAGGCGCGACAACCGGAGAAACCGGGAAGAAGAGGCGCCCGAGTTCACCGAAAAGGTCGTATCCCTGAACCGCGTTTCCAAGACCGTCAAGGGCGGCCGTGTCATGAAGTTCTCGGCGCTGTGCGTCGTGGGCGACGGCAAGGGCCGTGTAGGTTATGGACTTGGAAAGGCCAACGAAGTATCTGAGGCCATTCGCAAGGGACTGGAAGATGCGAAGAAGAACATCTGCACCATCACTCTGAGCGGAACCACCATTCCGCACGAGGTGATTGGTGAGTTCGGCGCCGGCCGCGTGCTGCTTAAGCCTGCTGCACCCGGTACCGGTGTTATCGCGGGCGGTGCGGTTCGTGCCGTTATGGAAGCTGCCGGCATCAAGGACGTTCGTGCCAAGAGCCTGCGTTCCAACAACCCGCAGAACGTGGTCTCCGCCACGATGGTTGGTCTGCGCTCTCTGCGTGACGCTGCGCAGGTCGCTGTCTACCGCGGCAAGACTGCTGAAGAGATCAAAGGTTAAGGAGGGGGAGTCATGGCTACGCTTAAGATTAAGCTCGTAAAGAGTCTGAACGGCAGACTGGATAAGCACATTGCTACTGCCAACTCTCTCGGCTTGCGGAAACCCGGCAACGAGACCGTACAGCCTGACAACCCTCAGACGCGCGGCAAGATTGCCCAGATCGGCTACCTGCTGCAGGTCACTGAAGAATAAGGAGGCCCGAATATGGACATTCATGAGCTTTCTCCCGCGCCCGGCAGCACGCATGTAGCGAAGCGCAAGGGCAGAGGACACGGCACCGGTAACGGAAAGACTGCCGGCCGTGGTCACAAGGGCCAGGGCGCCCGTTCGGGCGGCGGTGTTCGCGTCGGATTTGAAGGCGGCCAGATGCCTCTGGCTCGCCGCATCCCCAAGCGCGGCTTCCACAACATTTTCGCGAAGCCTCTGGAGAGCGTGAACCTCACTGCGCTGAATCGTTTCGAAGACGGCGCCGTGGTGGATGCTGAGGCCCTCCTGACTGCCGGCGTGCTTTCCAAGTGCGTCTATGGCGTCAAGATCCTTGGCTGCGGCAACCTGGAGCGTAAACTGACGGTCCGCGCCAACGCTTTCTCTGCTTCCGCGAAGGAAAAGATTGAGGCCGCTGGCGGAAAGGCCGAGGTGGTGTAAAGTGCTTCAAACGATTCGTAACGCATGGAAGATAGAGGAGCTGCGCAAGAAGATCATCTTCACGCTTTTCGTCATCCTTCTCTACCGTCTTGGAAATGCTGTGCCTGTTCCTTATGTGAACACTGTAATGCTGGAGGACTACTTCACCAGCCTGCAGAACACGGTTCTGGGCCTGTACAACACCATGTCCGGTGGAGCTTTCTCCCAGGCGACGATCTTTGCACTTTCCATCCAGCCCTATATTAACTCATCCATTATTATCCAGCTTCTGACGATTGCCATCCCCGCGTTGGAGCGCATGGCAAAGGAAGAGGGCGAGGAAGGCAAGAAGAAGATTGCCAGCATTACCCGTTACAGCACGGTTGGAATCGGCCTTCTTCAGGGTTTTGCCTACTATGTCCTTATCCGCAACAACAGCCTGCTGACCGAGACCGGTTCCGGCGTCTGGGCCGGCATCGTGATCGTAATGACCTTCACTGCCGGTTCTGCCCTCCTGATGTGGCTGGGTGAACAGATCACGGAATTCGGAATCGGAAATGGTATTTCCATTATCCTGTTTGCCAGCATCGTGAGCCGTTTCCCGATTGGAGTCGGCAATCTGGTTGCGCAGGCGGCGGCGGGAACCATCAACTGGATCGCTGTGATCCTTATGCTGCTTGGTGCACTTGCCATCGTCGTACTGATCGTTGTCGTGTCGCAGGCCGAGCGCCGTATTCCGGTGCAGTACTCGCGTCGCGTTGTCGGACGTAAACTGTACGGCGGCCAGGCAACTCATCTGCCCATGAAGGTGAATATGTGCGGCGTTCTGCCCGTCATCTTCGCACAGTCTATTGCCTCTCTGCCCGCGACCATCGCGGCTCTGATCGGCAAGTCTGACGGCTGGTTCCTGAAGCTGTTTGATTCGGATACCGTTCTTTATGCCATTATTTATATGCTGCTGATCGTTTTCTTCAGCTATTTCTATGCGACGATCCAGTTCAATCCGATTGAGATTGCCAACAATCTGAAGAAGAACGGCGGCTTTATCCCCGGTTACCGGCCCGGCAAGCCGACCAGCGAGTTTATCCAGAAGGTTCTCAACAAGATCACGCTCTTTGGTGCGGTGTACCTTGGTATTATTGCCGTAACGCCGATCCTGATCAGTGTGTTCTCTGAGGCGGCCCGTAATACCGGTATTTCGCTGGGCGGAACTTCCATCATCATCGTGATCGGTGTTGCTCTGGAAACGATGCAGGTTTTGGAAAACCAGTTGCTTATGCGTCACTATAAGGGATTCCTTGAGTGATAAGAATAAGGGGGAGAAAATAATGAAGCTGATACTTTTGGGAGCACCGGGTGCCGGAAAGGGCACACAGGCTGAAATACTGAGCAAGAAAATGGGTATTCCCACCATTTCCACGGGAAACATTCTCCGTGCGGCCATGAAAGAGGGCACGCCGGTAGGACTGCAGGCGAAAGCCTATGTGGAAAGCGGCAAGCTGGTTCCCGACGAAGTCATCATCGGGATCGTGGAAGAGCGTCTGGCTCAGCCGGATTGCGCCAACGGCTACATTCTGGATGGAATGCCCCGTACCATTCCGCAGGCGGAAGCTCTGCTGGCTCGCGGGATCGAAATCGACACGGCTCTGTCTATTGAAGTGGATGATCAGACCATCATCGACAGAATGGCCGGACGTCGTACCTGCAAGGACTGCAGCGCTACCTTCCATGTGGTAAACAATCCGCCGAAGGCGGAAGGCAAATGTGACTTTTGCGGCGGTGAACTGACCGTCCGCAAGGATGACGCGCCGGAGACCGTACGTGCGCGCCTCGAAGTCTACCATGCCGAAACTGAACCGCTTAAGGACTTCTATGCAAACCTCGGCAAGCTGAAGACCGTTGAGAATCAGCCCGGGATCGAAGCCACGACAGTGGTTATTTGCAAGGCATTGGGGATTTAACTCTATGATGATCAGCATCAAATCCCCCCGCGAGATCTGCTTGATGCGTGAAGCGGGGCGTATCACGGCCGGGGCCCGGACGACAGCACGTCAGATGATTCGCCCCGGCGTGACAACGGAGGAGATCGATCGCGCGGTCTATAAATATATCACCGGTTGCGGTGCGAAACCGACGTTTCTGCACTACAACGGTTTTCCGGGGAGCGCCTGTGTTTCTGTGAATGATGAACTGATTCACGGCATCCCCGGGAAACGCCGCCTCAAGGAGGGTGATATAGTCAGTGTGGACGTTGGAGCAACGTATCAGGGCTATGTCGGAGACTGTGCCGGAACCTTTGCCGTCGGGAAAATCGACGAATCGGCGGAACAGCTGATTGCTGTGACTAGGCAGAGTTTTTTTGAAGGCCTTCGATTTGCTCGCAGCGGATATCGTATTTCGGACATCTCGTCAGCCATTCAGGACTATATCGAGAGCCACGGATATTCTGTAGTTCGCGAATATGTGGGACATGGAGTGGGTGAAAAGCTGCATGAGCCGCCGGAAGTGCCGAATTTCGGCCGACCGGGGCATGGACCGCGGCTGGTTCCGGGTATGACACTGGCAATTGAACCCATGGTCAACATGGGGAGCGCGGCCGTCCGCGTTCTGGATAATGACTGGACCGTGGTCACACAGGATGGAAATCTCTCGGCACACTATGAGAATACGATCCTGATAACTGATGGTGAGCCTGAGATTTTGACCATGGCTGACGATATTTGAGGAGGGGCGTACATGGCAAAGGATGATGTAATCGAGCTGGAAGGCAAAGTCGTGGAATCCCTTCCCAATACGATGTTTCTGGTGGACATCGGGAATGGCCACACCATACTGGCCCACATATCCGGTAAGTTGCGGATGAACTTTATCCGGGTACTGCCCGGCGATAAGGTCACGGTACAGATGAGTCCCTATGACCTGACTCGCGGACGGATCACCTGGCGCAGCAAGTAGAAGCGCGGCCAGATTGGCTGCAAGATAGGAGGTCATACGAGTGAAAGTCAGACCCTCGGTGAAACACATTTGCGAAAAGTGCAAGATCATTAAGCGCAAGGGAAAAGTAATGGTAATTTGTGAGAATCCCAAGCATAAGCAGCGTCAGGGCTAATTGACCGGCTGAATTGCAAGGAAGTCTCAACTGAAAGAGAACAAGGTCCCCATAAATCCCGCATGGACCGGAGGCTCCCCTCCGGCGGGAGCAAGCCTCCGTCCGAAACCGGTGCGGGAGGAATTAATCTGAAAGGAATGATAGGAAAGTATGGCACGTATTGCCGGCGTTGACCTGCCCAGGGACAAGAGAATAGAGATCGGACTGACCTATGTATTTGGTATAGGCCGGACCACCGCGAAGAAGATTCTGGAAGAGACCGGAATCAATCCTGACACCCGCGTGAAGGATCTCACTGATGAAGAAGAAGCTCGCATTCGTGAGTGTATCGACCACAATTACATTGTGGAAGGCGACCTGCGCCGCAGTGTTGCGCTTGACATCAAGCGTCTGACCGAAATCGGCAGCTATCGTGGTCTTCGTCATCGTCGCGGACTGCCCGTCCGTGGCCAGCGGAGCAAGACGAACGCTCGTACCCGCAAGGGCCCGAAGCGCACGATCGCCAACAAGAAGAAGTAAAGGAGGGAACTGAACATGGCAGCACCGAAAGGCAAGGTCACAAGGACCCGCCGCAGAGAGCGCAAGAATATTGAGAGGGGCGTCGTGCATATCAGCTCCTCCTTCAACAATACGATGGTAACCATTACGGATACGAACGGCAACGCCATTTCCTGGGCGTCTGCAGGCGGAATGGGTTTCCGCGGCAGCCGTAAGTCCACTCCGTTCGCGGCTCAGACCGCGGCTGAGACCGCTTCCAAGGCCGCGATGGAACATGGCCTCAAGACGGTCGAAGTGTATGTTAAGGGCCCCGGCTCGGGACGTGAAGCTGCGATCCGTGCTCTGCAGACCGCTGGTCTGGAAGTAACGATGATCAAGGACGTGACCCCCATCCCGCACAACGGATGCCGTCCGCCCAAGCGCCGCCGCGTCTGATCGAAGGAGGTAAAGGAATATGGCAAGATATACGGAAGCTGTCTGCCGTCAGTGCCGCAGAGAAGGCCAGAAGCTTTTTCTGAAGGGCGACAGATGTTATACTGATAAGTGCGCGATCAATGCCCGGCCTTATCCTCCCGGACAGCATGGTCAGGGCCGCAGCAAGAACTCCGAATACGGACTTCAGCTGCGTGAGAAGCAGAAAGCCAAGCGTTGCTACGGCGTGCTTGAGAAGCAGTTCCGCGGTTACTTCGATCTGGCCGATCGTCGTCCTGGCCAGACCGGTGAAAACCTGCTGAGCATCCTTGAGACCCGTCTGGACAACACGATCTACCGTCTGGGCTTTGCGATGAGCCGTGCCGAGGCACGTCAGCTCGTCAGCCATGGACACTTCGTCGTGAACGGACGTAAGGTAACCATCCCCAGCTTCCTGGTTAAGCCGGGCATGGTGATCGGACTGCGGGAGAAGAGCCGCTCGCTGGAAAAGATCAAGGCCAGCGTCGAGGCGAATGCGTTCCGTCAGCCGCCGAAGTGGCTGGAGTATGACGCGAACAACATGGTTGCGAAGGTCGTGGCCATGCCTGCGAGAGAGGATATCGATCTGCCCATCGAGGAACATCTCATCGTCGAGTTGTATTCTAAGTAATACAGAGACCCTCAAATTGGTAAGCTGCATAATCCCGGCGCTATTAATGGCGACGAACACGAAAAGGAGGGTTATTTTTTGATTGAGATAGAAAAGCCGCGTATCGAGTGCGTCGAAACGCCTTCGGATGAGAGCTATGGAAAGTATATTGTGGAACCATTGGAGCGCGGCTACGGAACGACTTTGGGCAACTCTCTGCGGAGAGTGCTCCTCTCCTCACTTCCCGGTACAGCCGTCACCAGCATTAAAATTGCAGGGATCCAGCATGAATTTTCCACGATACCCGGCGTAAAGGAAGATGTCACTGAGATCGTACTGAACGTCAAGAGTATCATAGCGCGTCTGCACAGCCAGGGGCCCAAGACCGTTTACATCGAGGCAGCGGGTGAGGGCGTGGTCACCGCCGGCGATATCAAAGCCGACGGAGAGGTGGAGATTCTGAATCCGGAATTGCACATCGCGACCCTCGGGCCGGACGCAAGTCTGAGCATGGAGCTGACACTTGGCCATGGTCGGGGCTATGTCCCGGCAGAGAAAAACAAGCCCGCGCAGGCGGTCATTGGTTTGATCCCAGTCGATTCTATCTACACACCCGTCCTCAAGGTGAATTATACCGTTGAGAACACACGTGTGGGCAATCAGAATGACTTTGATAAGCTTACGATCGAAGTTTGGACTGACAAGACCATCACCCCGCGGGATGCGCTCTCGCTTGGTGCCAAGATCCTTGTGGATCACTTTACGTTGTTCATAGATCTCTCTGAGACGATCGGATGTCGCTCCACAGTAGTGGAAAAGGTTGAAACTCAGCGCGACAAGGTCCTCGAGATGACGATTGAAGAACTGGATCTATCTGTACGCAGCTTCAATTGCCTCAAGCGCGCCAATATCAATACGGTCGAGGATCTTATCTCCAAGACCCAAGACGAGATGATAAAGGTTCGGAACCTCGGCCGGAAGTCTCTGGAGGAAGTCGAGCACAAGCTCGCTATGATGGGACTGTCTCTGGCCAGCGACGACAACCAGTAAGGAGGAAAAAACAATGCCCGGTACGAGAAAGCTCGGCAAAACCACCGATCAGCGCAGGGCGATGCTCCGTCAGCAGGTCACTGATCTGCTGGATAAGGGACGCATGGAGACCACCTTCACTCGTGCGAAGGAAATCGGTCCTGTCGCCGAGAAAATGATAACGCTGGGGAAGCAGGGCGGCCTTGCGAATTACCGTCAGGCCCTCGCCTTCATTACCCGCGAAGATGTTGCCAAGAAAGTTTTTGATGAACTGTCCAAGCAGTATGCTGAGCGCAACGGCGGTTATACGCGTGTAACGCGTATCGGCCCCCGTCGCGGCGATGCGGCTGAAATGGCTGTTATCGAACTGGTGTAAAACATTTAAAGGAAGGCCCTCCGGGGCCTTCCTTTCTTTTTGTCGTCGGAAAGTCTGATATTCCGGAAAGAACTTATGAGGAGACAGAAGAAAATGAAGTGTCCCTACTGCCATAAAGAAATGAGGGCGGGCTATATCCAGTGCCGTGACGGCGTGACCTGGAATGCGAAAAAACAGCCGGTAGCTGCCCTGTCGATCCTTGGAAAAGAGAGTGTGCGCCTTATAAACGGGGCTGCCTATCATTCCAAGATCGTGTTCGCGCATAAATGCAGCGACTGCAAAGTGGTGATCATTCCCTACGACTGAGAAAAGCAGAAAAAAGAATAAACACAAAAAGCCGGGACTTATGTCCCGGCTTTTTGCGTTTTATCGTTTTATATCGAATAAAATGAGAAATGGTTCAGCCTGAGCGCAGAAGTTCTGCAAGCTGTTCGGGCAGGGAATCCCGGTTTTCCTCCGACACAGTGAAAAGAAGAATATCTTCCCTTGCGCGGATGTCGTCCAGCCAGCACGGCTCATAGGTTTCCCTCAGCACACCCAGGACCGGAACCGGTGAGGAAAGTGACGAGAAAACGGCTGTTTTAAAAGTTTCGCAATCACCTTCAAAGAGGCCCAGCTCATCCATCAGGAGAAGCGGAGAACGCAGTCCGTCGTTCAGAAGTGCCGTTCCGAAGGTTTCAAAGACATCCGGAAATACCTGCGGGCGGGCTTCCGTGAAATGAGCAGCGACTCGAGAACGGGAAAGGTCCGCAGAGCAGAGAAAAAGAGTTTTATTCAGGTCGGTTTTATCATCATAACAGGTCCGGAAGCCGCCGGGCGTATTATCCAGCTGTGCCAGCGTACGGTCTATGATCGTACTTTTTCCGATCCCGCGCTTACCGGTCAGAAAGATGTTCATTTTCCGGTCTTTCCGTCCAGCCAGTCGCGAATGTCCTCAAATACCTCTTCCCGGTTGATCTCGTTGAGGATCTCGTGCCGCGCATCGTGATAAAGTTTCATGGAAACGTCCCTCATGCCGGCTTTCAGGAAACTGCGGTAAGCGCGGATAACGCCTTCCCCGCGGTCACCAACCGGATCGGAGTCACCGGAAAGAAAATAGATCGGCAGATTCTTTTTCATACGGCTGAGATTCCGCTGTTTGGTGATATATTCAATGCCGCGCATCATTTCCAGAAACAGGCCGACGGAAGGGATAAAGCCGCAGAGAGGATCGTCAACATAGGCATCCACAATGTCATCGTCCCGGCTGAGCCAGTCAAAGACCGTGCGGCGGATATCAAACTGGTCGTTATATTTGCCGAAAGCCAGCTTATCCAGCTTTTCGCTGAAATAATCCGCGCCGTTCTTTTTGCATTCCCGCATACCCAGCTGTTTTCCGAGGAGAATGACGGGTTTGCGCTGCTGGCCGGTGCCGGTGAGGATCACACCGTCAAGACCGGTGTTGAAGCGGATGATATATGTGCGGGCCAGAAAGCTTCCCATGCTGTGTCCGAGCAAAAAATAAGGAAGGCCGGGGAATTTGGCAGCTGTCATGTCATGCAGAGTGCGGATATCCGCGATCATCTTGTCCCAACCGAAATCGGAAGTGAGGCCAAGTTCGTCCGGGGCGGCCGTTTTACCGTGGCCCAGATGATCGTTTCCCACCACGATGTAACCGTGGTCCGCCAGAAAACGTGCAAAATCATCGTAACGCGTGATGTGTTCCGCAATTCCATGTGCGATCTGGACAATGCCTCTGATCTCTGTGTCCGGGATATATTCACGGGTATATACGAGGGACTTGCCGTCGGAAGACAAAAAATCGGATTCGTTTACACGCATGATGGAAAAACCTCCTCCGATGTGATATGATAAAAAATACGAGAATCTCTTAGATGATTTTAGCCTGAATCAGCCGCTTCGTCAATACAGCATTTCAGGCAGGGAGGGAAAAACGTGAACTATGTGATCGCACTCGATCAGGGGACGACCAGTTCCCGGTCTATCGTATTCGATGAAACGGGACATGTGGCGGCAACCGCGCAGATCCCTTTTGCCCAGATTTACCCTCAGGCCGGATGGGTGGAGCACGATCCGCTCACGATCCTGGATACGCAGCTGCGTTCGTTGGGCGATGCGTTTCGCCGCAGCGGAATTGCGGCTTCGGAGATCGCCGGCATCGGCGTGACCAATCAGCGGGAGACGACCATCGTCTGGGAACGCTCTACGGGGCGTCCTGTATATAATGCCATTGTATGGCAGTGCCGCCGGACGGCGGAGACCTGTGACGAACTCAAACGGGCGGGTTTTGATAAAGAAGTATGGGAAAAAACGGGCCTTGTGATGGACGCGTATTTTTCCGGCACAAAACTTCGCTGGATCCTGGATAATGTTCCCGGCGCCCGACAGCGTGCGGAGAGAGGGGAACTGCTGTTTGGTACGATCGAGAGCTGGCTGATCTGGAACCTTACAGGCGGAAAAGTCCACGTAACGGATCACTCCAACGCCTCCCGCACGATGCTTTTCGATATTGATACGCTCCGATGGGACGAAACGCTCTGCGGCGCTTTGGAGATCCCCATGGCGATGCTGCCGGAGCCGGTGCCGTGTTCGGCTGTATACGGTTATATCGCTCCGGGAATTCCCGGTCTTGAGGAACTGGCAGGGGTCCCGATCTGCGGTGCAGCGGGTGATCAGCAGGCTGCACTGTTGGGACAGGGCTGTGTGGAACCGGGCCGAGCCAAGAATACATACGGAACGGGCTGTTTCACCCTCATGAATATCGGCGAACGCTCTGTGCGTTCCGAAAACCGTCTGGTCACCAGCGTCGCCTGGACGGCTGATGGGAAAACACAGTATGCCCTGGAAGGCAGCGTGTTCAATGCCGGCAGCACGATTCAGTGGCTGCGGGATGAACTGGGGATCATTTCCACGGCTTCCGAGTGCGACACTCTGGCTGAGAGCGTGGAAAGCAATGACGGGGTTTATCTGGTATCTGCGTTCACGGGGCTGGGAGCGCCGTGGTGGGACATGTATGCCCGCGGAACGATCGTGGGGCTTACGCGCGGAACTTCGCGCGCGCATCTGGCTCGCGCGGCTCTGGAGGGTATCGCATATCAGGTGGCCGATCTGCTGGACGCCATGGAGCGTGACGCGGAGCGCGAACTGGATGTTCTTCGCGTGGACGGCGGAGCGTCGGTATCACGTTTTCTGATGCAGTTCCAGGCCGATCTGCTCGATCGACCGATCGATCGTCCGAAACAGACGGAAACAACAGCCTGGGGCGCCGCCTTCCTTGCAGGGCATGCGGCGGGACTATGGCCGGAACTCAGTCAGGTGGAGAAACTGCGTGAGTCGGATGTGGTGTTCACTCCGCAGATGCCGCGTGCCAGAGCGGAGAGTCTCCGCACCGAATGGCGGCGCGCTGTGGAGCGCGCCGGAGCATGGGCCAGCCCGAAGAACGTGACAAGACTTTAAGGCTTGACCGATTTCCGATCAAGATAAGACAGCAGAAGGTCCTTCCGGTTTTGCTCCGGATGGATGAGCACATGATCAAGAAGCAGATGGAGCGTCTCGCCGATCTGTTCTCCGCGCAGGCCCCGCGCGAGAAGATCGCCGCCATTCACGGCAAGCTCACGCAGACTGAGACAGTCTCCGCTTCGCAAAAGCGCGGATATGGCGTCAAGCCCGCCGGGGATTCCCAATGCTTCCCGGGCGGCACCGAAGCAAAGCGCCGTATCCGGCCCACAGCGTGCGATCAGACGCTTTTGCTCCAGAGGAGATGAAGTATCCCCGGAACAGGCGAAAGACGCGCCCTGCGCGCAGGAATCGGCTGTGCGGCGGTCCAGACGCAGTGCGGTGAGAAAATCGAGCGCATCGCGGATATTTGCATTGTTCAGCAGCTGCGCCGTGAATCCGGCCCAGCGTACGGAACGCTCTGCCGGGAGCGTGTGCAGGTTTTGCAGAGACGGTATGCCCGGGCTGACCGAGGCAAAAGAGGACAGAAGTCCGCAGCGCAAAACGTCCCCGGCCATGGATGGGCAGGGCGAAAGCAGGATCTTTTCCAGCTCATCCCGGATTCGTTCCGATGCAAGGAAGGCAGCGGTGGGGGCCAGTTCCGTGATGGCGTCGGCGGCGGCAGCATCCAGACGGAAGCCCAGCTGGGCGCAGAAACGAAATGCGCGCAGCATACGAAGAGCATCCTCGCTGAAGCGTTCCGCAGGATTTCCCACGCAGCGGATCACCTGTCTTTTGAGGTCCCCCAGACCGTCAAAGGGGTCGATGAGCCTACCGGACAGGGAAAGAGCCATGGCATTGACGGTAAAATCCCGGCGGGAGAGATCTGTTTCCAGATCGGGGACAAAGCGAACGGAATCGGGCCGTCGATGGTCGGCATAGCCGCCTTCTGTGCGGAATGTCGTGACCTCCGCGTGACCGCCGTCCAGTTTTACCGTGACCGTGCCGTGCTGAAGACCGGAGGGAACGGAAGCGGGAAAAAGGGCGAGTGTTTCTTCAGGCTGTGCGTTGGTGCAGATGTCCCAGTCTCCGGGACCGCGCATAAGCTGCATATCCCGGACGCAGCCGCCGACAAGATATGCAAGATAGCCCGCATCTTCCATTCTGCGGAGGATGGACCGGACAAAAGCAGGTATCTGGATGTGATTCATGGCATATCCTCCGGGAAAAGAGTGAATGTTGCGGCAAAAGATGTATTGTAATCTTGCGCAGAAAATATTATAATTTGATTATAAAATGATTTCGTGAAAATAACAATGGGGGAAGTCGAGACTATGGAATCTTTTGCTTCCTATTACCGGCGCGGAGCGCACGGACACCTGATCGGGATCGGCGGCGTGTCAATGTCACCTCTGGCTGAGGTGCTGACGGGCGCGGGCCTCCTGATCACAGGCTCCGATATGTCAGAGGGAACCAATACGGAGCATCTGCGTTCTCTGGGACTGCAGATCCATATCGGCCATGCGGCGGAGAATCTTTCGCCCGAGACAGAATTCGTTGTGCGTACGGCTGCCGTACATGATGATAATCCAGAAGTTCAGGAGGCGCATCGGCGCGGACTGCCGGTGTTTGAGCGCACCCAGGCCTGGGGCGCGATCATGCGTGATTACAGAAATGCCCTGTGCATTTCCGGAACGCATGGAAAGACGACCACGACTTCTATGTGTACGCATATCCTCATGGCGGCGGAACGTGATCCGACCGTGATGATCGGTGGTACTCTGCCGCTTCTTCATGCGGGACACCGCGTGGGGCGGGGCGATACGATCATCATGGAAGCCTGTGAGTATTACAACTCTTTCCTGTCTTTTTCACCGACTGTCGCTGTTGTGCTGGATATCGAAGCGGACCATCTGGACTTTTTCCGTGATCTGGAGGATATCAAAGGATCGTTCCGCCGGTTTGCGGAATTGGTGCCGCCCGACGGCATCGTGGTGGCAAACGCGGATGATGCCAATACGATGGATGCGCTGCGTGGCCTGGATCGCCCTATGATCACTTTTGGCCTGGGCGAGGCGGCCGAGGTTCGAGCTGTCAATATCGTGACACGCGGTGCGCAGACAGACTTTGACATCCTTCGGGGCGACGAACTGTTTACCTCGGTGAGTCTGCGTGTGCCGGGCATGCATAATGTCATGAACGCTCTGGCTGCTGCTGCGGCAGCATGCGTACTGGGCGTTTCACCCGCCGCTGTGAAATACGGTCTTGCCGGTTTCACCGGTGCAAACCGCCGCTTTGAGTTCAAGGGGAAGTATAACGGCGCTGATGTCTATGATGATTATGCACATCATCCGGGCGAACTGAAAGCACTTCTCAATGCCGTGGAACCTTTGGGCTACCGGCGCGTGATCGTAGTTTTCCAGCCGCACACCTATACCCGCACACAGGCGCTGTTTGATGATTTTCTTGAACAGCTTCGGAGGCCTGATCTCTGTTATCTGGCGGAGATCTATGCGGCGCGCGAGAAGAACACTGTGGGTATATCCTCGGCGGATCTGGCGCGGGAGATCCCGAACAGTTTGTTCTTCCCGGACAATGCCGAGCTGGAAAAGAGCCTTCGGTCCATGGCCTCTCCGGGCGACCTGATCCTGACCGTAGGCGCCGGCGATGTGTATCGGATTGGCGAACGGCTTCTGGAAGGCTGAGAGACACGGCGTGATTTGAATACGGACAGAAAAAGCTCTGACGCGTTTTTTATGCGTCAGAGCTTTTCTTGTGCGTCCTGTGCGTCTTATGAGTCCGGCTTTTCATCTGTGGGGGACAGGTTTTCCGTGAGGGCCTTTTTCCGGGCTCGGTTTTCGTCAATGCGCTTATGCAGATAGCGCAGCGCATCGGACAGACCGCCGAGTTCATCGATGAGCCCGCAGGCTACCGCTTCCTCACCGTGAATGACGGTTCCGACGTCGTTGGCGATCTCGCCGGTGCGGAGCATGTATTCCGTGAACCGTTCCCGTGAGATGTTGGAATTATCCGTCACGAACTGGACGATACGTTCCTGAATACGGGCAAAATAATTGTAAGTTTGCGGAACACCGATCACCACTCCCGTCAGACGGACGGGATGGATGGTAACGGCTGCGGAGGGGGCGATGAAGGAGCGTGAGGCAGCCACCGCCAGCGGTACGCCGATGGAATGTCCTCCTCCCAGAATGAGGCTTGCCGTGGGTGTACTCATTCCCGCGATCAGTTCCGCAATTCCCAGCCCTGCCTCGATATCACCGCCCACCGTGTTCAGAAGGATGAGAAGACCTTCCAGCTCATCCGATTCCTCCACGGCAGCCAACAGAGGCATAATGTGCTCGTATTTCGTGCTTTTTGTGCCATCCGGAAGAAACATATGTCCCTCCACCTGCCCCACGATCGTAAGACAGTGGATGCTGCTCTGCGCCGAGCGCAGCGGTGCGCTCCCAAACTCCAGTACTTCATCTCTGAGCGGAATGTCGTTCCGGTCATCCATAGAAAAACACCTCCATCCTTGGACAATTAGTTTGCCCGGATGGAGGCGTTTTCAATCCGCGATCAGGGATCGTCTATGAACGATTTGTTATTTACGGGATAATCGGTGTTCAGCGCTCGGTATAGAAGGCCCAAACGCCCTTGTAAGCCATGTAGCAGTCGAGCTTGGCCACGACCTCGAAGGGAGCGTGCATCGACAGAACAGGAACGCCGGCATCAATGGTGTCGATGCCGCGGCGGGACATATACATAGCCACGGTACCGCCGCCGCCCTGGTCCACCTTGCCGAGCTCCGCCATCTGCCACAGAACCTTGTGTTTCTCAAAGATGCCGCGCAGGGTGCCGACTGTTTCGGCGGAAGCATCGTTCGTTCCGCTTTTGCCGCGGCTGCCCGTGAACTTGCAGATGCCCATACCGTAGTTGATCTGGGCGCTGTTGCGCTTTTCGGAGACTTCGGGGAAGTTGGGGTCGAAAGCATTGCAGACATCGGCAGAGATGCAGAAGCTCTTCTCGAGGCAGCGGTGCAGCGGAGTGCCTTCTGCCGCGGACAGCTCCTTCAGGAAACCTTCGAATACCTGGCTCTGCATACCGGAGACGCCTTCCGAGCCGATTTCTTCCTTGTCCGCCAGAATACAGACAGCGGTACGCTCCGGCGCTTCGAGATCAAAGAGAGCCTTAAGTTCGGCATAGGCACAGACACGGTCGTCATGGCCGTAACCGCCGATGAGGCTGCGGTCCAGACCGATCTCACGCACGGGCATGGCGGGGACGGCTTCCAGCTCCGCGGAGAGGAAGTCCTCTTCCGTGATGCCATAGCGATCGTTCAGAATGCTGATGACGGCAAGCTTGACACGATCTGTACCGTCGTCCGCGTACGGCACACTGCCGATGAGCAGATTCAGGTTCTCGCCGGGGATGACCTTCGAGGCGGGTTTGCTCATCTGATCGGCGCCCAGATGCGGCAGCAGATCGGTGATGACGAACTGCGGGTCGGCGGGATCATGTCCAATGACGATCTCGACTGTTTCGCCGTTCTTTAACGCGACAACACCATGCAGCTCCAGGGGAATGGCGACCCACTGATATTTCTTGATGCCGCCGTAATAATGCGTCTTGAAATAGCAGAGTTCGTTATCCTCATACAGAGGGATCTGCTTGAGGTCCAGACGCGGGGCGTCCACGTGTGCTGCTGCGATGTTGATACCGTCGGCAAAGGGACGACGGCCCAGAACAGCCAGCATCAGGGCTTTGCCGCCGACGGAATGGTATACTTTCATGCCGGGCTTGAGGTCCATCCCCGGCTCAAAACGGACAAAGCCTTCGGCCTCGGCCTGACGGATGGCTTCCGTTACGGCTTCGCGCTCGGTGCGTGCCGTGTTCAGATAAGCCATATACTTTCCGCAGTAGTCTTCCAGAGCGATACGCTCTTCCGCATCGATGCGGTCATAGCCGTTCTTCGGCTGATAAAACAGGTCATCCCGACGGGACGTTTCTTTCTTTTCGTTTCCCATAGTATTTAACCTCCCAAAATTTCGTCGAACAGGCTTTTGCAGGCCTGTTGGAATGATGCCGGATCTTCATAGTCGTTGCGGAGTATATGTGTACAATGCTGTTCAAAAAATGAATTCGGTTTTTGCGCCGAGATACGCAGACGCGCATAGTCCTCACTGATGCCGTCACGGGCCATGATGCGGCGGACGCGGGTCTCGGTGTCAGCCGTGACGCCGACGACGGCCTTACAGCGGTCGGCAAGCCCGCTTTCCAGCAGGGCAATGGCGTCAATGGCGGCCACGGTGCCGCCCTGTACGGCCCAGTCCGTGAGCTGTTTTTCAACGGCCCTCAGGACAAAACGGTGCGTGATCTCATTGAGGTCCTGCAGTGCTTTGTCATCCCCGAACACGATCGCGCCGAGTTTTTTCCGATCAAGATCACCGTCCGGAAAGACATCGCCAAAACGAGCCTGCAGGGCATTTCGGAGGCCTTCGTCCTCCCGGGTAAGTTTATGATAAATGGTGTCGCAGTCAAGAACGAGGGCACCATATGTCTCGAATACTTTCAGTGCTGTGGTCTTACCGCAGCCCGTGCCGCCGGTAAAGCCGATGACGGTCAGGGTGCCGCGCAGAGCATCCCACAGTTCCGCCTCCGGCAGAGCGCCCTGACGGAGGATACGGTACGGTGTCCGGCTGAGGTCGAGAATGGTGGATTCCACACCCACGGAGCAAGGGCCGCCGTCAAGTACGGCGTCGATCTTCCCGTCGAAGAAGCCGAGAACGTCCTCCGCCGAGCGAGGGGACGGTGCACCGGAAGGGTTGGCGGAAGGTCCGGCAAGCGGAAAATCAATACTCCGCAGCAGTTTCAGCGTGAGGAAGTGATCGGGACAGCGCAGGCCGATGGTGTCACCGCCGGCGCGAACGATGTCCGGGATGAGTTCTGTCCGGGCGGGGAGCACCAGCGTGAGGGGACCGGGCCAGAAGCGCTCGGCCAGCGCGTAAGCGGCCGGGGGCACATCGCGGCAGTACCGGTCAATGGATTCAGGGGAGGGGACCATCAGAGAGAGCGGCTTGACAGCTGGACGGCCCTTGACCTCGTAGATCTGTTCCACAGCCTGAGCATCAAGTCCGTTGCCGCAGAGACCGTATACGGTCTCCGTAGGGACGGCGGAAAGACCGCCCTGCCGCAGGATCTCCGCTGCCTGCTGTGTATCGCCCAACAGTCTTTTTGTCATGAAGGGTCTGCCTCCGCACGCAGTTTCTCTGCCTGATCGGCCGTTACCAGAGCATCGATGAGCTCGTCCAGAGAACCGTTCAGAACCTGTTCCAGTTTATAAAGAGTCAGGCCGATCCGATGATCGGTAACACGGCCCTGAGGGAAATTGTAAGTGCGGATACGCTCATTGCGCATGCCGGTGCCGACCTGGCTTTTCCGTTCGGCGGCAATGGCGGCATTTTGACGGTCCCGTTCCGCCTGCG
The DNA here is from genome assembly GCA_030528965.1 of Eubacteriales bacterium. Lineage (GTDB taxonomy): Bacteria > Bacillota > Clostridia > Oscillospirales > Oscillospiraceae > JAUMXS01. Next base: position 3,318 of record JAUMXS010000003.1, on the reverse strand, counting down.
CGAGGCGGGAAGTAAGGATGCTCATGGCGCGCGCCCGGTTTTTATGCTGGCTTCGTTCATCCTGGCATTCCACAACGGTGCCTGTCGGCAGATGGGTGATGCGGATGGCACTTTCGGTCTTGTTGACATGCTGACCGCCGGCGCCGGAGGAACGGAAGGTGTCGATCTGCAGATCGGCGGGGTTGATGGTAAACTCCACCTCGTCCACTTCGGGCAGGACGGCGACGGTGACGGTGCTGGTATGGATACGGCCGGAGGCCTCGGTTTCCGGAACACGTTGGACACGATGGACGCCGGATTCAAATTTCAGGCGGGAATAGGCACCGTTGCCCTCGATCACAAAGCTGATTTCCTTAATACCGCCGATCTCGGTCTCGTTGAGGTTGGCGATCTCGGTTTTCCAGCGCCGGGCTTCGGCGTACATGGTATACATACGGTAAAGATCGGCGGCAAAGAGTGCACTTTCGTCTCCGCCGACACCGCCGCGAATCTCCACGATGACGTTGCGTTCATCGTTGGGGTCCCGGGGAAGCAGCAGAACGCGGAGTTTTTCCACGTCAGCTTCCATGGCTGCACGGGAACTGTCGTATTCCTCCTGTGCCAGTTCCCGGAAATCGGGATCGGAGAGCAGTTCACGTGCTCCCTCCATGTCGGCCTGATGCTTTTTATATGTCCTGTAGGCATCCATGAGAGGCGAGAGTTCTTTTTGCTCACGACTGAGGTTTTTATATGCGGCCGGATCACCGTAAAACTCAGGCAGCGCCATTTTGCGCTCGAGCTCAATGTATTTCTCTTCGATTTGCTTAAGTTTATCCAACATGAGAGGGAATGTCCTCCAATCTGAAACTTGCATTATATCCTACCACATTTTTACCTTTATGTAAACACCGGCAGCGGAGACGAAGCCTGCCGTTTTTACAAAAAAGACAGAGAGACATAAGAAAATCCTTGACAACACCCATTAATAACTTTATAATACATTCGTTAAAGCCAAGGTTATGTTGGCCCTTAAAGCGCCAAGGCGCGTTGGAGGGAGGGATATAGAATGTCGGAAGTCCATGTTAAGGAAAATGAGTCGCTGGACAATGCGTTGAAACGTTTCAAGCGTAGCTGCGCGAAGGCCGGTGTGCTGGCTGATTTGCGTAAGAAGGAATACTACCAGAGCCCCAGCGTTAAGCGCCGCAAGAAGTCTGAGGCCGCTCGTAAGAACAAGAGCAAGAATAAGCGCTTCTATTAATTCCGTTGACCATTCATCATACCGGTTCCGGTATGCAAAAGAGCGAGAGGAAATCCTCTCGCTCTTTTATTTTATGTCCGTCCTGCAGTATTACGGCTTCGACAGCACAGTGCCGGGATAGTAGTGCGCGAGGATCTCCGCGTAATCCGCCCCTTCCGATGCCATAACGTTGGCGCCGTACTGGCTCATGCCGACCCCGTGGCCGCTGCCTGTGACGGTAAAGAGAAAACGGCCGTCTGTGTATTCCAGTGTAAAACTGACCGAGCGGAGACCAAACAGGCTCCGCAGGGATGTTCCCGCAATATTCTCCCCGCCGATACTGATGCTTTCCACTCTGCCGGAGCTGTCATACTGACATGGTCCGAGCCAGCCGGAGGGGTCATCGCCCCATGCGGCATCCGGAAGGACGGCTTCCAGCGTGCTGCGCAGATCCGACGGCGAGACTTCCACTGTGGTGATGTAATGAGGGACGTTTTCGGCGGTTTCCGGGCTTTCGACACTGACGAGATAGGGAAGCGGCGACCAGATCGCACCGCTGTCCTCCGTGCGTCCCGACGAGGAGGCGTGGAAAACCGCCTGTGCCGGGATGCCGTCATAGGTCAGAAACTGCCCGTCCGTTTCCGACACGGCCCGATGGATTTTTTCATTATATTCGGCATACCGTGCCCCCCAGCTTTCCCGGAGTGATTGTTCCGTGACATGGGCTAGACAGCAGGAATAATCGCCGCAGACCGCAGCTTCCGGGTGTGCGGATGGCGGGGCCATCGCCCGGCGCAGAATATAGCTGCGCGCTGCCACGGCCTGTGCTTTCAGAGCTTCCGGCTCGAAGGAAGCGGGCATTTCCGCAGCCAGTACGCCGGGAAGATAGTCCGCCATACTGACCTCACGGAGTTCTCCGTCCATCTGACAGGTCAACAGGAGTTCCGAATCCTTTAAAGACGATGAGGACTGCACAGAGGGCGCGGAAGAGTCAGCGGGAGGGGGAAGCTCCGGTGAGGATGACGGTTCCGGCGTCGTGTCCGTGGGAGTAACCAGAAAAAGCGGCAGGAAAAGGGCTATACATAGGGCGGAAAGGGATATGAGAAACAGCGGCTTCATTGACAGCGCCTCCGAATTGTTGTTGACGGCGGGAGAGAAGAGGTATAGAATAAATCAATACAAAAAACCCGTCAGGAACTCTGCGGTTCCAAAGGTTTCCCGGCATCGGGAGAGCATCCCGGAATGGCTCGGAATGCGGAACTGCGGTATTATACTTATATTGGGACGTGTCGTGTAATATGCAAAAACAAGCCTGGACCTGCTGCGGTACGGTGGGAATCTGTGCTGCTTTCGGGATCTTTGCCCGATGGCTGCAGAATATCAATATTTATGAAAAGGGGACCGGTTTGGCTGTCGCCGGAGCGTTTACCAGCAAGATGCTGATTTTCGTCTGCCTTATGACGGCGGCGGCACTTCTGTATCAGGTGCTGCGTCTGCGCCGACAGATGCAGGTGAAACCGGAGACGATCATAGTTCCGTCTTCCGGACGTGTCCTGACCGTGTTCATGGCCATTTCCGGCCTGCTCGCGGCACTGGGGGCCGGATTGATCCTCCTGCAGGAGGACGGAGGTATGCTCAGGACGATCCTGGCGCTTCTTGGCTTCCTTGCGGCTTTCGGGCTGGCGCTCTATCCGCAGGCGCTGAAGCATCCGGAATGGGGCTGCGTGCTCTGCGCTGCGCCGGTCATATTCACCTGTTTCTGGTTTATCGTTTACTACAAGGAAACAGCTGTGGATCCCGTACTTTGGCATTTCGCTCCGTTCATCCTTACGCTTGCCGTCTGCATACTGGCCTTTTTCTATATGGCCGGGTTTGCATTCGGAAAGCCGCGTCCGTTCCGGGCGGTGTTCTTTGCGCTTTATGCAGCTTTCTTCTGCCTGACGGTTTTGCCGGATGTTCACCCCCTTGGCGAGATCCTCCTGCAGCTGTCCTTCACGCTCGCATTTATGACGCTTGCATGGCATCTGGTATTTGCTCTGTCCGCGCCGCAGGAAGCAGGCGAGACTCCGGAAGGATCGACCCCGGAAGAACCTGCCCCGGAA
>JAUMXS010000076.1 GCA_030528965.1 Eubacteriales bacterium | reverse complement strand
AGGCGGCGATGGAGCGTTATCAGATCGTTATCGATCGTTATAAAAGCGGGTATTATCCGCCCCGGAATGAAGCCATGGAAGCTTTCATGCGACTTAACGGAGAAGTCATGGAGACGCTTGCCAACCTGTCGGAGAAACGAAAAAACAGAAACACCGGCTCGATAACGGAAGAATAAGGAGACGGTACGGTCCTGCGGGAACTCACAGCGGAGTGCGGTAAATGGCCGTTGACGCGTTGAAAGGCTTTTGATAAAATTCAAGCAGGAAATTACTGCGGAAAAGGAGATTGTCATGGAGCATGCTGCGGACCTGATTCGGGCGAGAAAAAGTATCCGGACATACGACGGACGCCCTGTTGATGAGACGGCACGGGAAAAACTGCTTGGTTTTGCGCAAAGTGCGGAGAATCCCTACGGTATTCCCCTGCGCTTTAAAATGCTGGATGCACGGAAAGACGGCCTGCGCTGTCCGGTGGTCTCGGGCACGGATCTGTATATTGCGGCCGGGATCCGGCGCGGGAAGCATATGGAAGAGGCTTTCGGCTACTCCTTCGAGTGCCTTGTGCTGTATGCGCAGTCGCTGGGGATCGGCACTGTATGGCTGGGCGGGACGATGGACCGCGCGGCCTTTGAGAAGGCCATGGAACTGGAGAAGAACGAGGTGATGCCCTGCGCGAGTCCTTTGGGGTACGCCGCGGAGAAATATTCCCTTCGCGAGAGCCTGATGCGCAAAGGGATCAAGGCCGATACCCGCGCGCCTTTCGAAACGCTGTTTTTTGACGGAGGCTTTGACACGCCGCTGACCCCGGAAAAAGCCGGGGACTGTGCCGATATGCTGGAAGCGGTCCGCTGGGCACCTTCGGCCGTCAACCGACAGCCCTGGCGCTGCGTTCTGCGCGGGAATGCCGTCCATTTTTATCTGCAGCATACCCGCGGGCTTGTCAGTGCCGCGACCGGCGATATGCAAAAGATTGACATGGGCATCGCCCTGTGCCATTTTGACCTTGCGGCGAGAGAAAAGGGAATAAAACCCCGGCTTGAGCTGGAGGATCCCGGAATCCCGACGCCCCCGCAGGTGGAATATATCGCGACTTATATTCTGTAAAACAGTCCGGCGCGGATCGCGCGGCGGACGGCATACGCCGGATGGAAAGACCGAAAGCCGGAAAGGAAAAATCCCGTCTCATTTGAGACGGGATTTTTCCTTTTGACTGCGGCAGAGGGAGAATTCTCTCCCCTGCCGTCCGGTTTTTAATGATGGAAGAGGCGCATGCCGGTGAAGGCCATGACCATGTTATAGTCGTTGCAGCGCTCGATGACGAGGTCGTCACGGATCGAGCCGCCCGGCTGGGCAACATAGTCTACGCCGCTGCGGTGAGAGCGTTCGATGCTGTCGGGGAACGGGAAGAACGCATCGGAACCGACGGACACACCGTGCAGGCTGGCGAGGTAGGCGGCCTTTTCTTCGTCCGTGAGAGGTTCGGGCTGACGGGTGAAGATGCGCTGCCATACGCCGTCGGCACAGACGTCTTCTTCGTTGCGGTTGATGTAACCGTCCACGGCGTTGTCGCGCTCGGCGCGGCCGATATCATCCCGGAAGGGCAGGGCCAGGACTTTTTCATGCTGACGCAGGGCCCAGGTGTCGGCCTTGCCGCCCGCCAGACGGGTGCAGTGGATGCGGCTCTGCTGACCGGCACCGACGCCGATGGCCTGTCCGTTGTACGCGAAGGCCACGGAGTTGGACTGCGTGTATTTCAGGGTCAGAAGAGCAACGACGAGGTCTCGCTTGGCTTCCGCGGGCAGGTCCTTGTTGTTGGTGACGATGTTCTGCAGCAGTTCCTCGCTGATGCGGTAATTGTTGCGGCCCTGTTCGAAGGTCACGCCGAATACCTGCTTGTGTTCCACGGGGTCGGGAACATAGCTCGGATCGATTTGAACGATGTTGTAACCGCCCTTGCGCTTGGTTTTGAGGATCTCCAGAGCGGCAGGCTCAAAACCCGGAGCGATGACGCCGTCGGAGACTTCGCGCTGGAGCATCTTCGCCGTGGTGACGTCACAGACATCGGAGAGGGCGACCCAGTCGCCGAAGGAGCACAGACGGTCCGCGCCGCGCGCACGCGCATAGGCGCAGCCCAGCGGGGAATCGTCCAGACCTTCGATATCATCTTCAAAAACGGCCTTCTTCAGCTCGATGGGCAGAGGCACTGCCACGGAGGCGGAAGTCGGGCTGACATGCTTGAAGGAAGTGACGGCCGGCAGGCCCAGGGCTTCCTTCAGCTCTTTGACCAGCTGCCAGCTGTTCAGAGCGTCGAGAAAGTTGATGAAGCCCGGACGTCCGTTCAGGATCTCCACGGGCAGATCACTGCCGTCGTGCATAAAGATACGGGCCGGAGTCTGGTTCGGATTGCATCCGTATTTCAAGGTGAATTCCTGCATAATGTCCCCCTAATTTTATTCCGGTTTGTTGATGATGTATTCGTCGCTGCCGACGCGAGTCCACAGAGATACGCGGTTGTTTTCGTCCAGAGCGTTCCAGATCTCTTCGGCCCAGGCCTTGACATCCAGACCTTCGGGGATCTCGACCGTCAGAGGTTCGCCGTACCAGGAGGGCAGAGGATCGCCGAAGCCCTCGTACGTGCTGATGAACTGGCCGTAACCCGGGCGCGTCTCGTAGCTGTAATAGAAACGATCACAGGTCTTGCCGTCGCGGGTCTTGAGGATGGAGAGAACGGACTGGCCGCACGGGAACAGAACGCCCGAAACGCGCGGAGTGAAGTTCGGCTCGTCCGGCTCGAACTCACGGGTGGCCAGAGCGGAGCACACGGTGCCGCCTGCCGCCAGCGTGTCGCGCAGGGTGTCGGTCTGATCGCCGTTTGTTACGATCAGGGTGCCGTCCTGCATCTCACGCACGGGATGATAGATGATAAGGCTGGGGTCCGTCATAAGCGCTTCGTCGCGGGCGCGGGTGCGGATGCCATCCTCGGTCGCTTCAAAAACACGGTTGCGGCTGTTTTCGCTGCGGCCCATGATGAAATACGCACAGGCTGTTTCGCCCTTGGGATCCAGACCGATCAAAAGACCGCGTCCCGGATAAGGCCGCGCTGCCAGATACTCAAGAAAGTTCTTCATTTATTTCTTTGCCTCCCTGATTTTTTGCGATACCAGCTGTGCCGCCTGCGGAAGAAGCTTGTGTTCCGCTTCCACCATGACCCGCTGCTGCAGCGTTTCCGCTGTATCGTTCGGTTCGATATAGACTGCCTTCTGCAGAATGATCTCTCCGCCGTCGGGGATCTCGTTCACGAAATGAACGGTAGCACCCGTGACCTTGACTCCGTAATCCAAAGCTGCCTGATGGACCTTCAGCCCATAAAATCCTTCACCGCAGAAAGACGGGATCAGCGACGGATGAACGTTCAGGATCCGCTTCGGCCAGCGGGACGTAAAGGATTCCGTCAGGATGCGCAGAAAACCGGCGAGAATGATCAGTTCAATGCCGTTTTCCGTCAGAGCCGCCTGAAGCTTCTCTTCGAATTCAGCCTGTCCCGCGGGGCCTCTGGCCGCCTGAATGACCAGCGACGGTACCCCGGCGCGTTCCGCCCGTGTGAGGGCGTAGGCGTCTGCCTTGTTGGAGATGACCAGCGCAATATGCCCGTCGGGCAGGCGTCCGGCCGCCTCGGCGTCAAGCAGGGCCTGGAGATTCGTTCCGCCGCCGGAAACGAGTACCGCTATGCGTGTCAGCACAGGGACACCCCCTCGACCGACGGAGACAGTTCGCCCATGACATAGGCCGCTTCGCCCTGCGCATGCAGGATGGCAAGCGCTTTGTCTGCGTCAGCCTTCGGCACGCAGACCGCCATGCCGACGCCCATGTTGAAGGTGTTGAACATATCGCGTTCCGGAACACCGCCGCGTTCCGCCAGCAGGTGGAACAGTGCGGGGGTCTTCAGCACGGACTTTTCGATCTTTGCACCCAGACCGGGTTTCAGCATGCGGGGAATGTTCTCGTGGAAACCGCCGCCCGTGATATGTGCTACGCCGCGGACCTCGACCTGCTCCATCAGAGCGAGGATGGGCTTCACATAGATTTTTGTGGGACAAAGCAGGGCTTCGCCCAGAGAAATACCGCCCAGCGCGGCTTCGGGAGCGCGCAGAGCTTCCGTTTCCATGGGGAAAACTTTCCGGGCAAGGGAGAAACCGTTCGAATGCAGACCGCTCGAGGGCAGAGCCAGCAAAACGTCGCCCGCTTCCTGCAGGTTCCGGTCCACAAGCTTTTCGCCGTCGGCCAGACCCACGCAGAAGCCCGCAAGGTCATATTCATTTTCCGGATAGAATCCCGGCATCTCGGCGGTCTCGCCGCCGATGAGCGCGGCACCGGCCTGTACGCAGCCTTCCGCGACGCCGGAAACGATATCCGCGATCCGTTCCGGCACGTTTTTCCCGCAGGCAATATAGTCGAGGAAAAACAGCGGACGAGCACCGCAGCAGATGACGTCGTTTACGCACATCGCAACACAGTCGATGCCGACGGTATTGTGCTTATCCAGCAGAAACGCCAGCTTCAGCTTAGTGCCCACACCGTCCGTTCCGGAGACGAGCATCGGTCTTTTGATACCGGTAAGGTTCGGCTCAAACAGACCGCCGAAACCGCCGACTTCCCCCAGTACACCGGGGATGTGTGTACGCGCAATGTGACTCTTCATCAGCTCCACGGCCTTGTAACCGGCGGTGATGTCCACACCGGCTGCCGCGTAGCTCTCGGAATATGATCGTTCCATGAGGGTCACTCCTTTCCGTTCCAACAATACGTGCAGACGCTGCACTCAGGTAATCCGATGGCTTCCAGTACGCCGTCCAGCGACTGGTATTCCAGCGAGGAAAAACCCATTTTTTCACAGATCGCACGGCGCAGAGCGCGGCCGCGCTCCGTGCTGCCGTCCGCGTACTCGTCGAGGTGGAGAAGACCTTCCTCACCTTCCAGTTCACGAATGATACGGCGTGCGATGAGGTTGTCTTCCGAGGTTTCCCGCGTGAAATTCAAAAACTTGCAGGTGTGCATGATGGGCGGACATGCCGAGCGCATGTGTACCGCAGAGGCCCCGTGTTCGTAGAGGAATTCCACCGTTTCCTGCAGCTGTGTTCCGCGGACGATGCTGTCGTCCACCATGAGCAGGCGCTTGCCTTTGATCATCTCGTGGACGGGGATCAGCTTCATCTTCGCGATGTGCATCCGCTGCGCCGCATCGGGCAGCGTGAAGCTCCGCGGCCAGGTCGGGGTGTATTTGATGAACGGCCGCGAGAAAGGAAGTCCGCTGCGGTTGGCATAGCCGATCGCATGAGCGGTGCCGGAATCGGGCACGCCGCTGACGGAGTCCACTTCCTCCATAAAACCGTTTTTCTTATCGTTATCTGCCATGATGGCGCCGTTCCGGACGCGCATGGCTTCGACGTTGATCCCATCATAATTGGAGTTGGGATATCCGTAATAGCTCCAAAGGAAAGCGCAGATCCGCTGCTTTTCCAATGCGGGAGCCAGAGTCTTATAGCCATCCGGGGAGATCTCCACGATCTCGCCGGGACCGAGGTTGTATACACTTTCGTATCCCAGCTTCTGATAGGCAAAGGACTCAAAGGACACGCTGTAGCCGTCCTCGTCGCGGCCGATCTGCACCGGCAGACGACCCAGACGATCACGGGCCGCGATGATGTGTCCGCCGTCGCGAAGAATGAGGATGGATGCTGTTCCCTCGATGACCTCCTGAGCAAA
>JAUMXS010000002.1 GCA_030528965.1 Eubacteriales bacterium | reverse complement strand
AAGCAGCAGCTGACGGAGTATGATCTGGTCAGTGAAGAATGGGGCGGCGATACGATCATCTGCCCGATTTCCGCCAAGACCGGTATGGGCATGAATAATCTTCTGGAAAATCTGGTCCTCCAGGCAGAGATCATGGAACTGAAGGCCAATCCCAACCGTGCGGCCAAGGGTATCGTAATCGAAGCGCGTCTGGACAAGGGCCGTGGTCCCATTATGACCGTTCTGGTTCAGAACGGTACGCTGCATCAGGGCGATATTATCATCGCGGGCACTACGGTTGGCCGTGTGCGTACGATGACCAACGATAAGGGCGAGCGAGTGACCGAAGCGGGACCGTCCGTACCGGTGGAAATCGCCGGCATGAGTGAAGTCCCCAGCGCCGGTGATGTGTTCAATGCCGTTGCCGATGAGCGTATGGCCCGTGAACTGGTCGAGCAGCGCAAGCAGGAACTGAAGGCTGCCGCAGCCAGTCAGGTCCGCAAAGTCAGCCTGGAAGATCTGTTTGCGCAGATCCAGAAGGGTGAGATCAAGGATTTCAACATTATTGTCAAGGCCGACGTACATGGCAGCGCAGAGGCGGTAAAGGCTTCTCTGGAGAAGCTTTCCAACGAAGAGGTACGGGTGCGTGTCATCCATTCCGGCGTCGGCGCCATCAACGAGTCGGATGTTATGCTGGCTGCGACGAGCGGCGCTGTGATCGTCGGCTTCAACGTCCGTCCGGACAATGCCGCCCGTGAGAGCGCGGCCCGGTCCAAGGTCGACATGCGGATGTACCGCGTCATCTACGACTGCATCAACGAGATCGAGACCGCCATGAAGGGTATGCTTGCACCGAAGTTCCGCGAGGCGATCATCGGGCATGCCGAAGTCCGTCAGGTATATCATGTTTCCAAGATCGGTACGGTCTGTGGCTGCTATGTGCAGGATGGCAAGATCGTGCGCAACTGCCAGGTCCGCGTGAATCGCGACAATATCGTAATCCATGAGGGCCAGCTGGCTTCCCTGCGTCGTTTCAAGGACGATGTGAAGGAAGTTTCTGCCGGTTATGAATGCGGTATGCAGGTTGAAAAATTTAACGACATCCATGAAGGCGATATCATTGAATGCTTTGTTATGGAGAAGATCGAGCCGTAACGGAGTCGTTTCGGAGAAAGAAAAATGGCGTCAAATAAGATTCAACGCATAAATGATGATATACAGTTCGTTCTGGCGGAGCTTCTTCGCTCCGTGAAAGACCCGCGCGTGCAGCAGGGCAGTATGGTCAGTGTGGTGCGCGTCGATACAACGGGAGATCTGCGCTATGCCAAGGTGTGGGTGTCTGTGCTGGGTGAAGTGAACGAAAAAGAATTCCGGCGCGGACTGCGTTCTGCCTCCGGCTGGCTTCGTCGTGAGCTGGGGAGAAGACTGTCCCTTCGATGTGTCCCGGAGCTGATGTTTGAACTGGACCATTCCATAGAGACCGGCGCGCACATCAGCCGTCTGCTGTCGGAATTGCCGCAGCCGATTTCCAGGGAGGAACCGGATGGGACTGCATGAATGTGCTGCGTGGATCAGGGAGAATGATTCCTTCCTGCTTCTCACGCACCGCCGCCCGGACGGAGATACGCTCGGCAGCGCAGCGGCCCTGTGCCATGCGCTGAAGCGGCTGGGAAAACAGGCATGGCTGTACCGGAATCCGGAGGTGACGGAGCGGTATGAACCTTTCGTTGCCTCTTATTATGCGCCGGCGGATTTCCGGCCGGCGTATTTTATTGCACTGGATATCGCGGATGTGACTATGCTGCCGAAAGGCTTTGACGGATCTGTGGATCTGGTGCTGGATCATCACGGATCCAATTCCCAATTCGGTCTGATGAATGAAGTCCGGCCGGAAGCGGCCGCATGCGGGGAGCTGATCCTGGACCTGATTCCTCTCCTGTGCGGGAATTTGGAAAAAGAGGAAGCGGATCTACTGTATGTTGCCGTTTCCACGGACACAGGTTGTTTTTGCTATGGGAATACCACGGCAGATACCTTTCGGGCTGCCGCGGAGCTTTATGAAGCCGGCGCAGACAATCGGCGGCTGAATAAACTGCTTTTCCGTACATCCAGCCGGCCTCGGCTGATGTTGGAGGGCATGATCTATACCGGCCTGCGCAGTGCGCGGGACGGAGCTGTCAATGTCGCGGTCGTGACTCTCGATATGATGAGCAGAGCCGGTGCGACTGAAGATGATTGTGACGATATTGCCTCTCTGGCGGGGCGCGTCGCGGGGAATCGTGTCTCTGTGACTGTCCGGGAGATGGAACCCGGCCGCTGTAAGGTATCCCTCCGAACGGACGGTGTGCTGGATGCCTCGGCTGCCTGTGCGCGCTTTGGAGGCGGCGGCCATCGAATGGCTGCCGGCTGTGAACTGAGTGCCACGCCGGAAAAAACGGTGACGCAGATGCTTTCCGTTATCGACGAACTTTGGGGATAATTCCATCGGGGGATTAACATGAACGGTATATTGTTGATAGATAAACCGGCGGGCTGGACAAGCCATGACGTTATAGCGAAGCTGCGCGTCATTCTGCGGGAGAAGCGCATCGGTCATACGGGAACGCTGGATCCGATGGCAACCGGTCTGCTGGTGGTTTTGGTCGGCCGTGCCACCCGTGCCGCTTCTTTTGCGGAAGCGGATGAAAAAAAGTACATCGCCGGTATCCGGCTGGGAGTTACCACGGATACGCAGGATATCACCGGTACAAAGCTCCGGGAAGAGGAAGCCCATGTTTCCGATGAGGAACTGGACCGTGTTCTGGAGAAATTTACCGGAGAACAGATGCAGATGCCCCCTATGTACAGCGCTGTGAAGATCGGCGGACAGAAGCTGGTCGATGCGGCCCGCAAGGGGAAGGAGATTGAGCGTACCCCCAGAAAAATCAACATTTATGAGCTGCGCCGATCCGTCGGTGAAGGGGAAGATCCTTATCTGTATGTCCATTGTTCCAAGGGTACCTATGTGCGGACGCTTTGCCATGATATCGGCGAGGAACTGGGCTGCGGAGCCTGTCTGTCCTTCCTGAGAAGGATCAGCGCCGGCCCGTTCAGTATTGTGGATGCCTACCGTGTGGGTGAAGTAAACTGTGAAGCTGCCCTGGGTGCGGCGGAGGAGCTGCTTCTGCCTGTGGATACGATTTTTGAACAGTATCCCGCCCTGACGCTGGATGCGGAACAGGAACGCCGCTGCCGTGTCGGCGCCGAGTTCCGGGCCAATGCGGAGGATGGCCGTCTGCGTGTTTACTCGGCAGACGGAGAGTTTCTTGCCCTCGTCGAAGCGCAGAATGGCGTGGTACGTACTGTCAAGAACTTTTTTGAGATCGACGAAGCATGAGCAGGGAAAACATACGGCCCTGCGTATTGGCCCTCGGGTTCTTTGACGGGATACACATCGGACATGCGGCGCTTATGCGCCGGACGAAGGAACGTTCCGCCGAACTCGGCATCGAGTCTGCGGTGATAACCTTCGGGACCCACCCGGACATGCTGGTGCACGGAATACCGGTGCGGCTGATCAACAGCGCCGCTGCGCGTGAGCAGATCCTAAGGAAGAAATTCGGGATCGACCGGGTCATTGTGCTGCCGTTTACGGAAGAGACCAGACGTATTCCCTGGCAGGAGTTCGCAGAGATGCTCCGTCGGGAATATGGGGCGGTGCATTTCGTGATAGGCGAGGATTTCCGCTTTGGTTGGCGGGGCGAGGGCTGCGCAGACAGATTGAGCCGCTACTGTGCGGAAAACGGCTTTGGATGTGACGTTATACCTCCGGTCAGACTGGATGATGTGGTTGTGAGTTCGTCGCATATACGCGATCTCCTTCTGGAAGGACGGATCGAGGAAGCAAACCGTTTTCTCGGTCATCCGCATATTCTCACCGGTGAGGTGGGGCGCGGTCGGCATCTGGGAAGCCGGATCGGTGTGCCGACAGTTAATCTGCGGTTTCCGGAAGGCGTCCTGCAGCTGCCGCGCGGCGTGTATGCTACGCGTGTGCTTCTGCCGGACGGAATATGGAGACAGTCCGTCACAAACGTCGGTGTTCATCCGACGGTATGTGAGGAAGAGAACCTTGTGGTAGAGAGCTGTATCCTCGATTATGATGGGAATCTCTACGGATGCTTTCTTGTGGTGGAGTTTTACAGTTTTCTGCGGCCGGAACGACGTTTTGACAGTGTGGAAGAACTGCGTACACAGATCTTTCACGATGAAAAGACGGTCAGAGACTATTTCGGCGAAAACCCGCTGCCGATGCATTGAAAGGGTGTAGTTCCATGCAAAAAAAACAGAAAAGATTATATGAGCTATGGTCCCTTGGGATCGTTGTGAGCCTTTTGCTTCTCGTATTCGGCTTTTTCTTTGCCTCCTGCTCAAAGCCGGAGAAAGAAGTCGAGAGTACGCAGCCTCCCGTGATCAGCAGCCAGCCTGCTGAAAGTAAAGAACCTTCGGAGAGTGAGGAGCCCTCGGAAAGCACGGAGCCTTCCGGTACGGAAACACCTGTGGAAAGTACGGCACCGGAAATCGTGCAGCCCGCTTCCGTGGTACTGGGTGAGACGGCGGACATGGGTGCCGAATATGTGAATCAGATCATATTCCTCGGTGACAGTACGACCTACGGTTTGGGTTATTACGGGGTCGTGGATAAGGGTCAGATATGGACCCCCTCCGGCGGAACCCTGACGCTTTCGCTCTGGTCTTATACCGCCATTGCCTATCCGGATACGGGCGAGGAATTGATGCTGGCTGACTGCGTCGCCGCCAAGAAACCGGCTTATATGGTCATTACGTTGGGTGTCAACGGCATTTCGTTCATGGATGAAACATCCTTTAAGACCGAGTATACGAAATTGGTAAGATGCGTGCAGGAGAATTCTCCCGAGACAAAGATTATCATTAACTCCATTTATCCGGTGGCAGCCAGTTACGCCCATCAGAGCGATATCAATAATACCAAGATCAGACAGGCGAACGAATGGCTGAAAGCCGTGGCGGAGGAAACGGGAACGAGATATCTGGACAGCAATTCCGTGCTGCTCGGCAGTGATGGATGGCTTCCGGAGAGCCTGCACAACGGCGATGGGATGCATTTGAATGCGACCGGGTTTGATATGATTATTCAGAACCTGCGGACGCATGGGTATCAGTGAGCAGCGTACAACAGAAAGGGATAAAGAGGGCAGCAGAATGAAAAAAATGAACAGAATGGTTTCCGCAATCCTTCTCGGAGCAATGTGCCTGGTACTGCTGAGTGCCTGCGGAGGCACTCAGGTGAAGGATCCCGGGTTTGACAAAGTAGTGGCGAACATCGATGCGGCACTTGAAAAATCCGCTTCTATGATAGCTGTGGACGAGGATTACATTGCGGGGTCGCTGCGGATGGAGTCCGATGATTACACGGATTTCTGCGTCAAGATCAATGCCTATGGTGCCAATGTAGATGAGTATGGCGTGTTCCGGGGCAAAGATGAAGCGCAGTGCAAGGAATTGCAGGCGGCGGTGGAAGCGTATCTTCAGCTGAGAATCGACAGCTGGATGGATGCCTATATGCCGGAGGAAAAACCGAAGGTGACCTCGGCTGAGGTCGTAACCAAGGGAAACTATGTCTGTTATACCATTCTGTCTGAAGCAGACCGGGCAACGGTTGAAAAGGCCTTTGAAGACAGCTTTGCCGGCTGATCTGCACTAAAAAAAGATAAAACGATAATCTGCCGCAGAATACATTTTCTGCGGCAGATTTTTTGTGCAGCTCAACCCAGGGCACGCTGAATCAGCCGACGCAGTGTCTCTGCATGATGCCGTTCTTCTGCAGCGCTTCTCAGATATAATGCCCGGAGGCGATCACTCTGTGTATGCCCGGCGGAGGACATGTAGGCTTCTGCGGAGACTCTTTCATTATTATAGGCAGAGCGAAGAGCGCTGAGCATACCCCGTGACCGTTCAGGGGGCATTTGCGGTGCGCAGTTGTCTCCGCTCAAAAGAAAGAGCTCTGTCTGCAGTTGTTTGAAACGCCGGCGTTCCTCCGACGCGAGGCGGAGGAGCGTATTGCGAACGGGGCCGCCGCAGTACGCCGACAGCCCGGTATACAGTCGGACGCTGCGAAGAGTGGCCTCGATGAAGCGCACCAGGACGGATATGTCATCCCATGCCTGGGTTGTTTCCGGAGCCTCTGCGCTGCCGGTCACACGCTGCCAGATCGCTTCAAAGCCGGCCAGCGGATTTGATTGTTTCGATCCCATGGAGAATCCCCCCTTGTGACAGATTATGCGGGGATGGATGCGGTGGTTCCACCTTGCAAAGCAGAGAGAAATGTGTCATAATAAAAAGAAACAGGAAAAAATCGGAGGTCGTGAAATGGCCAGATTCTTTGCAGCAGCCGGAAATATTGCCGGTGGTGTCGCATGCATTTTGGGAGAGGATGCGGCACATGCCCGTGTTTTGCGTCTTCGTGTGGGTGACCAGATCGTGGTCTGCGACGGAGAGGGAAAAGACTATTATTGTCATGTGACAAAACTGGATAAGAATGAAATGCAGGCGGAGATCTTTGATACAGTGATCAGCCCGGCGGAACCGACAGTCCGGGTGAGTGTTTTGGCCGGACTCCCCAAGGGTGAACGCGCGGATTATATCATCCAGAAAAGCACGGAATTGGGCGCAACAGACATTGCATTTTTCCTGTGCGAACGCTGTGTGGCCCGCCCGGAAACGGCGATCGTGGGCCGTAAGCTGACCCGCTGGCAGCGTATTGCCGAGGAAGCGGCCAAGCAATCCGGACGCGGCATCATTCCGAAGGTGCGGCTGATTCCCAATCTGGCCGGAGCGCTGGATGTCGCGGTTAAGACGGAACTGCCGATCTTCCTGTATGAGACAGGGGATCGTCAGCCGCTGAAAGCGGCGATTGAAAATGCCGGAAGCTTTTCCTCTGCGGCGATCATAACCGGCCCGGAGGGAGGCTTTGAAGCCTATGAAGCCGAACTGGCTGTGGCGGCCGGACTGCGCTGCTGTTCCATGGGACCGCGTATCTATCGCTGCGAAACGGCACCCGTTGCCGCGCTTTCCGTACTTATGTATGCCACGGATAATATGTAAAAGATGGCCCTTTTAGCCCCCTAACTGCCCTGAAATTCCGCGGATGTGTATCAGGACTTGCGGCTTGGGAATAGAATGCTGAGGGAATGAAAAACAATACCCGCCGGTGAAATGTGACTAACCCCACATGAAACCGGCGGACTGTTTTTTGCGGATAGTCTGCCATGAGCGGAGAAAAGCAGGGGAGACTGTCCGGGGTGAAGATATATGGGGTCGGAAAAGGAGGATGATCGGTGCTGTCTGGGGCTTTCTTTCTGCTGTTGAGCAATATGTTTCTGATGCTGCGGTTGGGTGGTTCGGGAGGAACCTTTCCGCATCCGCTGCGTGCGGAGGAAGAACGGGAATATGTGGAGCGCTGGCTGGAAGGCGATCTGGAGGCGCGCAATATTCTCATAGAACACAACCTGCGCCTGGTGGCTCATATTATTAAGAAGAATGAAAGCAAAAGGACAATTACAGGGGAGAGAAAACTGCCAGTTCTTGTATCATTATGATTCGTATGATAGTATGCAGGAAGACCGATCAATAAGCACTTGGAGGAATACGGATGGTTCTTAAAACGAAGAGACTGATTCTTTGCCCGTGGGAAGAATCGGATGCAGAGAGCCTATACAGATATGCGAGTGCTCCCGAAGTGGGACCGGCTGCAGGATGGCCTGTTCATACAAGCATAGAAAACAGTCGTGATGTTATCCGTAATGTCCTTTCTGCCCCGGAAACATATGCGGTTGTTGATAAATGTACGGGATGTGCTGTTGGAAGCATCGGACTGATGATCGGCAAAGCAAGCCGCATGGGGATCCCTGATACAGAAGCAGAATTGGGATACTGGATCGGTGTCCCGTATTGGGGACAAGGATTGATCCCCGAAGCTGTACAGGTTGTCCTTCGCCATGCTTTTGAAGAATTGAATCTTGAAAAAGTGTGGTGCGGGTATTATGACGGCAATACCAAGTCAAAGAGGGTACAGGAGAAATGCGGATTTCAATATCAATATACCAAGGAAAAAGTTCCGTGCTCTATGCTGAACGAGGTAAGAACGGAACATATCACTTGTTTAAAAAAGGAAGACTGGATTGTCCGATGTCCCGATTCGTCGAATAAATAACTGTGTCTATAAAAAATCCGACCTATGAATACAATCATAGGTCGGATTAACTGTTTTACGGTCTCTCCGCCCGGAGGAAGGCTCCTGGGGGAGAATGCATCCGGAAGGTGAACCGGGATCAGATCACGTCGATTTTGATGGTGTCGGTGTTGCCGGAGACTCCGTTGATCGGGCCGCCGGTCAGGACGATGTTGTCGCCGGGCTTCAGATCCAAAGCCTTTTTCGTAGCCTTCTTGGCATAGTAGAACATGACGTCCATGCTGGGGAACTGCTCTGCCATAACGGGAGTGACGCCCCAGCTCATGGAAAGACGGCGCCAGATCTTGACATCGGTCGTCATGCCGATGATGTTCACCGGGGTACGGAAGCGGGAAACCAGCAGAGCGGTTTTGCCGGAAACGGAGCAAACTACGATCGCCTTGGCATTCACATCCAGAGCAATGGCGCAGACGGCGTGGGAGATACAGTCGAGATTGTTATGACCGACAAACTCGGTGGAAAGGAACTGCTGCTTGTACTCGGTCTGATCTTCCGTATACTCGGCGATCTGGGCCATGGCCTTTACGGCTTCCACGGGATATTTTCCGGCGGCGGATTCGCCGGACAGCATGACGCAGGCAGTGCCGTCATAAACGGCATTGGCGACGTCGCAGATTTCCGCACGGGTGGGGCGAGGATTCTGGCTCATGGATTCCAGCATCTCGGTCGCGGTGATGACGCGTTTGCCCATCATGCGGCAGATCTTCGTCAGTTTCTTCTGCACGGAAGGAACTTCCACATAGGGAATTTCCACACCCAGGTCGCCGCGGGCGATCATGATGCCGCTGCAGTTTTCACAGATCTCCACAACGTTATCCACGCCGGCGCGGTTTTCGATCTTGGCAACGATCTCAATGTCACTGCCGCCGTTGGCATTCAGGAATTCCTGAATATCTTTTACATCCTGCGCGGTGGAAACAAAGGATGCCGCGATAAAGTCGACACTGTTTTTGATACCGAAAAGGATGTCGGATTTGTCCTGTTCGGAGAGATAGGGGCCGGACATGACTTTGTTGGGGAAGGACATGCTCTTGCGGTTGGAAAGAACACCGCCTACCTTGCAGATGCAGTGAATGTTGTGCCCTTCCACTTCCTGAACCTCGAACACCAGCATACCGTTATTGGCAGTGACAGTGTCGCCGGGATTCAGCTCATTATGCAGGTTTTTGTAATTCACAGAGACTCTGGTCTTGTCGCCTTCGACCTCGTCGGTAGTAAAAGTGAATGCTGCGCCTTTCTCAATCGTTACTTTATCGGTCGCAAAGGAACGAATACGGTATTCCGGACCCTTGGTATCCAGCAGGATGGCGATGGGAAGGCCCAGCTTTTCGCGCACATGTTTGATCAGCTTGATTCGCTTTTCATGCTCGGGATATGTACCGTGCGAAAAGTTCAGACGGGCCACATTCATGCCGGCCAAACACATTTGGGTCAGGACTTCTTCTGTTTCACTGGCCGGGCCAATAGTGCATATGATCTTTGTCTTTCTCATAAGATCCTCCATTACACAAATAACACATTTTCTTTCTTATCCGACATTAATTGTATAAAGAGGTAATGGCTTTGTCAAGACTTTGTCAAAAATTTATCAAAACATGCCGGAGTTTACGCGGGAGCGGTTTCCGGCTTGTTGATGAGACGGATATACGAAGGGAAAAACGCTCAGGAGGAAGCACAGGAAAAACCCATGGTACGGCGGTCAAAGGTGACGAAAATCGTCTTTCCTGACCGCAATCGGATCTTCAGATGAAGTTCCTGTGCGCTGCTTTCTTCCAGCACCACGATACTGTCCGCAATGACGGAGACGATCTCCGGGCTGATGCCGTTCGTGAAGTTCAGTTCGTCCCAAAGAGCTTTTTCCAGCAAAGCGAGGTCTGTGCAGGGGGGATCGTTTTGCGACTGCAGTATGACGGGAAGCTGCTGCTCCAAAAATGTGAGCTGTTTGTTAAAGCGTTCGTTTCGCTCCTGAAATTCCTGCGTGGAAAGCGCTCCTTCCGTGCTCAGTTCCAGAAGTTTGTCCTTTTTGCGGTGCAGCTGTTCGATCTGTGACCGGATCCTCTGAAGCTGCGGGGCAGGTTCGGTCCTGCGTTCCGCGTCGGCAAGACCGGCCAGCACAAGACGGATGATCTCCTCTTTGTGTTTGACGGTCGTCTGAAAGAGTTCGGCCAGAACAAGGTTTATTTCCCGTGTGCGAACGGAGGGGAGGGGACAGCTTTCCTTTCCGCCCTGGCGGTAAGCCCGGCAGCGCCAGTATTCGGTCTGACCGCTTTTTGTCCGGAAGGCCTGACGGTGAAATGATAAGCCGTGTTTTTCGCAGAGTATCTTTCCGCTGTAGGGATATTGTTTGCGGTAACCGGCCTCTTTGGCTTTAGCATGATTTCTGCGTTCTCTGAGAATGGCATTGGCCCGGTCCCAGAGTTTCTCCGAAACAATGGCCGGAATTTGAGGGTCTGGGTACATGATCCATTCGCTCTCGTCCAGTGTTTCGTTTTTCTTTGTTCGATAGTCGAGAGATCGGGTCTTTCCGCCGCAGTACCATCCTTTGTATTTGGGATTCATAAGAATGTTGCGGATAGTAAGCGGATTGAAATCATTTCCCCTGAGGCTGGTATATCCGCGGAGGGTCAGCTCATGGGCGATTTTGCGTATCCCGCAGTTCCCGGCGGCATAGAGTTCAAAGATCAGGCGGACGGCTTCAGCCTGTTCCGGAATGACGGTAAGTTTACAGTCTTTCTTGTCATATCCCCATATCCGGTCGTTTCCGAGCACATGACCGTTCCGGATGGACTGCCGAAAACCAAATTTCAGTCGTTCGGACAGCTTCCGGACTTCATCCTGTGCTACTCCGGCCATGACGACCAGACGAAATTCGCTGTCTGTGTCCAGTGTGTTGATGTTGTCGTTCTGGAAAAAAACGCCGACACCTGCGTCCAGCAGTTCCTGCGTATACAGGATGCTGTCGAGCGTGCTGCGGGAAAAACGAGATATCTCCTTGGTGATGATAAAGTCAAAACGGCCGTCATGGGCGTCGGAGATCATCCGCAGAAAGTTCTCACGCTTACGGGTCGAGGTACCCGATATTCCTTCGTCTGTGTATCCGGGCACATAGCTCCAGTTCGGGTTTTTACATATGAAGTCCGTGTAGTATTGGATCTGGTGTTCAAGACTGCCCTGCTGTTCCGGTTTTTCGGTGGAAACACGGGCATAAAAAGTGACGCGGAGAGGAAGATCATAAATGGTTTTCCCTCTCCGCAGTTCCTCTCTCAGTTTTCGGATCGTCATTCAGTGTGCTGCCCTCCCCGGCAGAGTCTGTTTTGTCGGATTTCCCATAAGCAATAAACCGGTTTTTTTCAAAAGAACGGGAACTGCCGGCGGCCAGAAAAGTCTTTTCGGAGATCAGCTCCCTCCGGTGCAGACATTTCAGCAAGGCAAGGCCGATTTCCCGATCAAGCTCATTCATGGTCATGCCTCCTCGCTCCCAGAGTATGAAGGCGGTGCCCGGAATATGTGCACACCCAGGAGTACGGAATATGCATCGGAGGAATGAATAACGCATAAAATAATTCATTTTCTTCGGCGGATCATGAGGAATGGTAGAGAGGGAACTGATTTTGCCAAGAAAAATTGTGAAACCTGTCACAAAAGGCTTCCTTTTTAGAAGCATTTATGGTATGATGCAAAAACGATGCATAAGATTCGTCAGAGAGCGGCCCCGTTCGGGAGGTCGCTTTGCAATGATTCGGCAAACATTATTCAGAAGGAGGGGTGCTTCTTGATTATCCTGCTGTTCCTGTTCTGGCTGGCCCTGAACGGAAAAGTGACTTTGGAGATTGTCCTGTTCGGCCTCGTTATCTCGGTGGCCGTTACCTTTGCGATCCATCGTCTTTTGGATATCAATATCCGGAAAGAAGTGCTCTTTTTTAAGCGGCTGCCGGGGATCGTTTGCTATCTGTTCTATCTGGTGGGACAGATCGTGCTGTCCAACCTTCAGGTGATGCGTCTCATTCTGAAGCCCGACAGCAGGCGGCCGAAGATCGTGTGGTTCTCGCCGAAGACAAAAGGGGAGACCGCCAAGGTCGCTCTGGCCAATTCCATCACGCTGACACCCGGAACGGTGACGGTCGCACTGGGAGAGGAAGAGATCTGCGTCTACGCACTTCGTTCCGAGATGGCCGAGGGGCTGGAGGACAGCGGATTCGTGGAAAAGCTGTGCCGATTGGAGGGTGAGAAGAATGACTGAACCGACAACGGTACTGAATCTCTTTTTAACTGTCGTGTTGTGCTTGCTGGGAATATGCATTCTGCTTTGCCTGTTCCTGGCCATACGCGGTCCCCGGTATACCGACCGGCTCGTGGCGCTCAACGAAATCTGTACGCTTGTCATTCTGATGATATGTATGCTCTCCTGCCTGCTGGGTGAGAGCTATCTTATAGACGTTGCCATTTTGTACGGCCTTTTGAACTTGCTGGCCATCGCACTGCTGAGTCGTGTAACGGTCAGCCGTCACAGACAAAGAAAGGGGGAAAAGCAGTGACAGTCCGAATCGCGATCGCTGTCATCCTGATAAGTCTCGGGTTATTTGTCATAGCTGTCTCCGTTCTTGGTCTGTTCCGGTTCCGGGATGCACTGGAGCGGATCCATGCCGGTGCGATCACGGATACTTTGGGTGTTCTGCTTATGCTGGCCGGTGCGGTCGTCCTGTGCGGATTTACCGCGCATACCCTGAAAATCGTCATTCTGCTTGTGATCCTGTGGCTGACGAACCCCGTTTCCTCCCATCTTCTTGCCCGCATGGAACTTATCACCGGGCGGAATATCGAGCCCGACCGCGTGGCCGGAGAGGGGGAACAGGAATTATGATTCTTCTGGAAATTCTGCTTCTGCTCTTTTTGATATTCTGTGCACTGGCTGCGGTGCGCACCAAGAACCTTTTGGCCGCAGTCATTGTTTTCATGTCATATTCCTCCGTTATGGCGATCCTTTGGTTCCTGCTCCAGTCGCCGGACCTTGCGATCACGGAAGCGGCTGTGGGTGCGGGCGTCACGAGCCTGTTGTTCTTCCTGGCCCTGCGGAAGGTAAACGCGCTGAGAGGAGTGGACGAGGATGAAAGATGACCGTCCTGAAAATAACAGCACGTTTGAGCGCCTGATGCAATGGGCAAAGGCGGAGGATCCCTCCCTCTTGCAGGAAGAGCCGGTGGATCCGGATCATGCGGAGCTTGTTGCCTATCTGGAATACCTGAAAAAGAACGAGTCTGTCTCCTTTGAGGAATACCGGAGAGAGACTTCGGGCGAAAAGAGTGAACACGGCCACGGGGCGGAAGAGCCTGCGGCTCCCGCTCGGAAAAAGCACAGGAAACCGGGCACTCTGCGGCGTGCCATTCGCGTATACCGTGTACTTGCGGTCCTGATCGTGGCGGCTCTGATGTGTGCGCTGATCGCCACTGTGCTGTATATGCCTGCTTTTGGTGATCCCGATAGTCCGATGATCAATTCGGTGGTGGATCGCTACATTGATAAGGGCGTGGAAGAGACAGGCGCTGTCAACCTGGTTGCCGGTATGATCCTCGATTACCGTGCGTTTGATACGTTCGGCGAATCCACGGTTCTTTTTGCCGCGGCTATGAGCACGGTCCTGCTTATGCGCAGATCCAAGCGCGCCTGCGGTCATGTTGCGCGGGAAACGGACTTCATTCTGAACCGGATGGGACGTATTATACTGCCTGCTGTTTTCGTGTATGGCATTTATGTCGTGCTGAACGGACATATCAGCCCGGGCGGCGGATTTTCCGGCGGAACGGTACTCGGCTGCGGCTTTATTCTCGGAGCACTGCTCCTCGGTGAGGAGCGCATGAATGATATCCTGACACCGGATCGTCTGACAAAGCTGACCGTTGGGTGTCTTCTGGCCTATGGGGCCATGAAGGGATATTCTTTCTTTACGGGCGCCAACCACGTTGGCTGGGAGATCCCCAAGGGAACTCCGGGAGATATCATCAGTGCGGGATTTATCCTGCCGCTGAATATCTGTGTAGGCATTATTGTTGCCTGCACGATGTATACCTTTTATACATTGTTTGTGCAGAAGGAGGAGTAGAACGATGCTGGAACTGATCGTGCAGCAGCGATATTATATCGGCGCCGTGATCCTGTTTACCATCGGTCTCGCGACACTTTTCCTCCACCGAAATCTTATCAAGAAGATCATCGGTCTGAATCTGATGGATACCGCCGTTTTTCTCTTCCTGGCCTCCATGGGCTATGTCGAGGGAGGCACGGCACCCATTTTCTCCTTTGCAGCGGAGCGGGCGTATATCAACCCTGTGCCGGGCGGCCTGGTCCTGACGGGCATCGTCGTGGCGGTGAGTACCACAGCGGTTTTCCTTGCCCTTACCTGTCGGCTCTATGAGAAATACCGCAGCCTCGACCTTGATGTGATTCTTATGCGTGCCAGGGAAAGACATCCCGGGACAGAACATGCGCAAAACACGCAGGTATGAGAGAATAGTTTGAAAAAGAGGAGGTGAAGCTCTGTATGTTAGCATTTAACATTCCGTTTATCAGCCTGTTTCTGGCGTTGTTGAGTGCGATCGCGCTGCCCTTTGTGTCCCGGCGGGGCTGGGCTCTGGCCGTTACACAGGCCGTGCAGGTGATCATCGCTGCGCTCTCTGCTGTCCTGCTGGTGCAGCTGGCTTCAACCGGAGAGAGTTTCACCTTTATGATGGGTCATTTTCCGGCACCGTGGGGCAACGAACTGAAGGCCGGCCCGCTGGAAGCTCTGCTGGCTCTGGTATTCAGTCTTGTGATGTTCCTGTCCATGACAGGCGGTGCTGTCGATATGCGGAAGGAGATCCGTGAGGAAGCGCAGGGAAGATATTTCCTGTTGATGCAGCTTCTGTATGCCTCGCTGCTTGCCATGGTCTATACGAACGACCTTTTCACCGCATATGTGTTTATTGAAATTTCCGCCATCACGGCCTGTGTGGCTGTGGCCGCCAAGGAAAGCGGAAAATCCATCGCAGCAGCCATTCGCTATCTGGTGTTCAGTGGCATTGGTTCCGGACTGGTGCTTCTGGGTATTTCCGTCCTGTACGCCATCACCGGCAACCTGCTGATGGAGAGCCTGCACGAGTCCATCACGGAGATGACGGCGAAAGGGGAATACGTTCTCCCGCTGACGGTTTCGGCTCTGCTGATGATCGTGGGTCTCGCTGTGAAAAGCGCGCAGTTCCCATTCCATTCCTGGCTGCCGGATGCGCATTCCAATGCCACCACGTCTGCCAGTGCGATCCTTTCCGGATTGGTTCTTAAGGGATATATTGTTCTGGTTATCAAGCTGATCATCCGCGTTTTCGGCGGCAGCGTAATATTGAATATGTTTATTCAGGAACTGCTGTTTATCCTGGGACTTTGCGGCATGATCTATGCGTCTCTTGCTGCTATGCGGCAGGAGGATGTCAAGCGGATGATTGCCTATTCTTCTACGGCACAGATCGCCTATATTTTCCTTGCCTTTGGTCTTGGTACCCGGGCGGGCGTGGCGGCGGCCTGTTTCCAGGTGATCGCTCATGCCTTTACCAAGCCCATGATCTTCGTCAGTGCCGGTGCGTTGATCCGCGTCCGCGGCGGTTCGCATGATTTTGGGGCACTGCGCGGTGCGGCGCGGCAGGATATTATTGCCGGCCTGGGCTTTACTGTTGGCGGCCTGTCCCTCTGCGGACTTCCGCTTCTGGCCGGTTTTTCTGCCAAGTACAGTATAGCGACTGCGGCGATCTCCGGCGGCGGCTGGCAGATGATCCCGGCGCTGCTTGGACTGGCTGTCAGCTCGGTGCTCAACGCTATGTACTATATCCCGGCCATTCTGGCCATATGGGGCCGTCATGCGGATGAGACGAAGCTGACCGTGGTTTCTGAGAAACGCAGTGAACATACTTTCGCGATCCTTTGCTTCCTTGTCATTAATGTCATTCTGGGTGTTGTCATACAGCCCATTACCAGCCTTATCTATCAGGGGCTGGCGCTGCTCTGATGCAGTTGTATCAAAGTGAGGTGAGATAGTTGTCCCCGATCATGCTGGTTCTGCCGATTCTTTGCCCGCTTATTGGCGGTTTGATTGTCCTGCGCCTGCACGCACAGACTGTGCGCCGGTTTGCGGTCGTGGGTATCATGGTCGCACAGTTGGCGTCACTGATCCCGACTCTGCTTCATGATATTCCGACTCTGACACTGCTTACCCTGACCGAAAGTGTCCGGATCGTTCTGCAGGCCGATGCGGTGAGCCGCCTGTTTGCCGTGCTTATCTCGCTGATCTGGCTTTTTGTGGCCATTTTTGCCTTCGAGTATATGACTCACGAAAAGAACAGAGAGCGCTTCTTTTCTTTTTATCTCATTACGCTGAGTGCGCTGATCGGTGTTTGTTTCTCCGGAAACCTCATCACCCTGTATATGTTCTATGAGATGATGACCCTGTGCTCGTTCCCGCTCGTACTTCATACCGGAACGAAAAAGGCAGTTGCCGCTGCTTGGCGGTATCTGACTTATTCTGTCGCGGGCGCAGCTCTGGGCCTTCTGGGCTGGTTTGTGCTGCAGGGCTACTGCTCGACCGATCTGTTCACGGCCGGCGGCATGTTGGACACTGCTGCTGCCATGGAAAACCGGGAACTTCTTCTCGGTGTTTTCCTGGTGATGATCATTGGTTTCGGCTGCAAAGCCGGTATGTTCCCGCTTCATGCCTGGCTGCCCATTGCCCATCCCGAAGCTCCGGCCCCGGCTTCCGCCGTGCTGTCCGGTCTCATCACGAAGATGGGTATCCTGGCCATCATCCGCGTTACATATTTCATTTTCGGCTGGGAATTCCTCATCGGAACCTGGGCTCAGACCGCGGTGCTTGTTCTGGCGCTTACGACGATCTTTATGGGCTCCACACTGGCATTGAGAGAGAATATCCTGAAAAAGAGACTGGCTTATTCCACGGTCAGTCAGGTGTCATATGTTATATTCGGTCTGATGCTGATGGACGCTACGGCGATGGAAGGCGCACTTTTCCAGGCGATTTTCCATGCACTGGCCAAGAACACCCTCTTTATGGCGGCGGGTGCCCTCATTTTCAAAACCCATAAGACGCTGGTCTCCGATCTGCGCGGCGTTGGCAGAGTGTACGGCATCACGATGTGGTGCTTTACCCTGAGCTCGCTTTCGCTGGTAGGTATTCCTCCCACGGGCGGTTTCGCAGCGAAATGGATGCTGGCACAGGGCGCCATGGAGTCGGGTGTCGGCACGCTGGGATATGTCGGTATTGGTATTCTGATGCTGTCCGCCCTGCTGACTGCGGGATATCTGCTCTCCATCGTGACGAACGGATTCTTCCCCGGTGCCGATTTCCAGGCAGAGGGAATTTTTGAGAAAAAGACCACACCTCTCATGTGGATCGCTCTGTGTTCCCTGACCGTGGCGGCGCTGGTTCTTGGTATGTTCCCCGACATCGTTCGTCCTGCCGTTCAGGCGGTAGTGAATTCCCTGTTTTAAAAGATTTTAATCAGAAAGGAGGTGGCCCCCTCTCATGCTGATGCTTTCGGCTGTCTTTTTTCCCATGTTGATGGGATTTGCGCTGTTCCTGATCAAGTCCGAAGATCGTACACGGCGGATTTATGTGATGATCGTATCGTGTATCACGGCGGTGCTTTCGATCGCTTCGATCTTTACTATGCAGGGGGAACCCCCTCTCACGCTCATTCGTCTGGGTGAAAATCTGACACTGAGTTTTCAAATCGATGGACTTGGCTGCATTTTCGGAACCATGGTTTCGATCCTTTGGCCTTTGGCGACCCTCTATGCCAATGAATACATGAGTCCCGAGCATGGGAAGGACCGCTTCTTCGCGTTTTACATGGCCGCTTTCGGTGTTACGTTGGGGATTGCATTTTCCGCCAACATTATGACCATGTATCTCTTTTATGAGCTCCTGACCCTCAGTACACTGCCGCTTGTTATGCATGAGCTTAACAACAAGGCCCGGTATGCCGGCAAGGTATATCTTATTTACTCCATGAGCGGCGCGGCGCTGGGCTTTATCGCCATGGTCTTCCTCATTCAGTTCGGCGGCCCGACCTTCCGTTTCGGCGGATCGATCGTCCGGCCGGAGGGAATGGATACCAACATGCTTTTGCTTGTGTATCTGCTGGGCTTCTTTGGCTTCGGCGTGAAAGCGGCTGTACTGCCCGGCCATAAATGGCTTCTGCGGGCGTCTGTGGCGCCTACCCCTGTCACTGCGCTGCTCCATGCTGTCGCGGTTGTCAAAGCCGGTGTGTTCGCTGTCATGCGTATCACCTGGTATGGCTTTGGGCCTGAGCTTTTGAACGGGACCTGGGCACAGAACGTGGCGATGGGTGCTGCCATCCTTACCATCGTGTATGCCTCCGCGAGAGCCCTTCGAACCAAGCATCTTAAGAGACGACTGGCCTGGTCGACGGTCAGTAACCTGTCTTATATTCTGCTGGGCGTTACCATCATGACCCCGACTGCGCTTGTTGCAGCATTGGTGCACATGGTTGCGCATGCATTTTTTAAGATTACGCTGTTCTTTGATGTCGGTGCCGTACACTATAAGATGCACCGTGACTACGTTCCGGAGATCGAGGGCTGCGGTCGGCTGATGCCGGTGGTATTCGGCACATTTATCGTGGCTTCGCTCGGAATCATGGGTGTGCCCCCGATGGCGGGCTTTACCAGCAAGTGGATGCTCGCGACCTCCGCTGTGGAATCCGGTACTGTACTGGGCTGCTGCGGCGCAGTGGCGCTCATCATTTCCGCCATTCTGACGGCGCTGTATCTGACGCAGATCATCATGCTGGCGTTCTTCCCGAGAAAAAACAGAACGCTTCCGGAGACCTTCCCGCGTTCCGGCCGCTTTGATCCCAATTACCGCATGACGGTGCCGCTTATCGGCATTTCCGCGATTGCTGTCTGCCTGGGTCTGGCCGCAAACGGCGCAGTCGAGCTGATTGAGCAGCTGGTGATCGGATAGTGCGGCAAATAATATCTGAGAGAGGAGGAGTTTAATATGAATGGCATGTTGGCCGCGGTGGTGTTTGTACCGATGGCCTGCGGACCTGTGAGCTATGTGATCGGCCGTAAATCCAAGAAGGGCCGTGATGCATTTGTTCTCGCTGTCACAATTCTGGAAATGCTCCTCACGCTCCTCATTATGAAAGCGGGAGAGATCTCCCTGAGCATTCCCGGCTTTGCCGGTCTGGGGATCGGTTTTGCCTCCGGACATTTCCGTACGGTCATGGCCTTCCTGACCGCATCCGGCTGGTTGGCGTCTACGCTGCTTTCGCGTGAATACTTTGCTCATGTCAAGCGCAGAAACCGCTATTATGTGTTCTGGCTTCTTACTTTGGGCGCGGTCATGGGCGTATTTCTGTCCGTTGACCTCTATACGACGTTTATCTTCTTTGAGATCATGTCGTTCACTTCCTATGTCGCCGTTGTGCAGACGGAGGAAGAAGATGCACTGAAGGCAAGCGTTACCTATCTTGCCGTTGCGGTCATCGGCGGCCTCGTGACGCTGTCGGGTATCTTTGTGCTGTATCATACGCTTGGCACTCTGAACATTTCCGAACTGGCACATGCCGCAGAAGCGATGGAGGATAAATCCATCCTCTGGGTCTGCGGGCTTCTGATCCTGGTCGGCTTCGGCGCCAAAGCGGGCGCTTTCCCGCTTCATATCTGGCTGCCCACCGCTCACCCGGCAGCCCCGGCTCCGGCCTCGGCCGTGCTTTCCGGCGTCATTACGAAAACCGGCATTTACGGCGTTGCCGTTTTGTCCACCACCCTGTTCCTTCATGATGCACAGTGGGGCCAGATGCTGGCGGTTTTTGGCGCTATTACCATGGTGCTCGGCGCGGCACTGGCGGTCTGCTCGGTGGACCTGAAACGTACGCTGGCCTGTTCTTCGGTCTCGCAGATCGGTTTCGTCGTGGTAGGCATTTCCATGCAGTGCCTGCTGGGACACCATAATGCCCTGGCAGTGGAAGGAACCATCCTGCATATCATGAATCACTCGCTCATTAAGATGGTGCTGTTCCCGTGCGCCGGCGTTATCCATCTTTCCACGCATTCCTATGATCTCAATGATATTCGCGGATTTGGACGCGGAAAGCCTCTTCTGGCCGTCATCATGGGCATCCCCATGCTCAGTCTGGCGGGCCTGCCGTTCCTGAACGGTTATGTGAGCAAGACGCTGCTGCATGAGAGCATTGTGGAGTATATCCATATCGCCGGTGAGCAGGCCTGGCTTTATTCCGTGCTGGAATGGATGTTCCTCTTTGCGGGCGGACTTACATTCGCGTATATGCTGAAGCTGTTCTGCTGCATTTTTGTGGAGAAGAACGAGCATCCGCATTGGAAAACCGGGAAATATATCGCGCGGACTTCGGCTGTCGTGCTGCTGCTGTATGTGGCCATCATGCCGGTACTCGGTGCTTTGCCGCATGAAACGATGGAAGGTGTGTCGGCCTTCGCGCGGTCATTCTTCCATGGGGAAGCTCCGGCGCATGCCGTACATTATTTCGCGTGGATCAACCTCAAGGGCGCTGTGATCTCTCTGACTATCGGTGCGCTTGTTTATCTGCTCGTCGTGCGCAGGCTGCTGATCCGCAAGGACCGGTATATCGATCCGATCCCCAAATGGTGCAGCATCGAATACGGGATCTATCGTCCGCTTATCGATCTCCTGTCCAAGACTTTCCAGCTGATTGCCGGCTGTCTTGACCGCGGTGTACTCCTGCTTATCGATCTTCTGGCCAAGGCTATCCAGCTGATCGCCGTCTGTCTGGATCAGGTCATATTCCGGATCCTGTTCCATGAGATCCCCGCTGCTGCTGCGCGCGGCTGCGGTCGTCTGAAAACACAGATCGTGCAGATGATCGTTTCCCTGACGGGACGGGAATACACTCCGCGGCCCAGCCTGGAGGAAATCCCCTACGATTATCACTTTGCCAAGTATGAGGATGATCCTGTGCCGGAAGAGGGCATCTGGCAATCCTTTGGCTTCGGTCTTATGCTTGCAGGCTTGGGCCTGGTTTTCGCGCTGGCTTTTATTATCCTGCATAAATAACATGGGCTTTGCCCATATACAAACAACACCCCCGCTGTGTAATACGATACACGGCGGGGGTGCTGCTATAGCGGCGGAATTGGTCTTTTGCTTCAGATATTCAAGAAATACTATACCCCGGACGGCGATCAGGATGATCTGATATCGATCGGAACGATCGGACTTATCAAGGGCGTATCCACCTATCGCCCGGATCGGGGAGTGCGACTTGCTACCTATGCGTCCCGCTGCATTGAAAATGCTATCCTCACATAACGGCTTGTTTTGGAGCATACGGTGAAAATCAAGCTCCCTCTGACAGTAAATGGCGCGTATTTCGCCGTTTGGGTA
>JAUMXS010000167.1 GCA_030528965.1 Eubacteriales bacterium | reverse complement strand
CGAGCTGCTGCCTGCGCAGAAGCTGGAGCTTCCTCGGTCTTGCGCCGGGAGCCTTGACTTCGCAGAATGCCATGCGTCCGGCCGGGAGAAGGATCATTCTGTCGGGCACGCCGTCAAGGCCGGGACTGACGAATTTGGGGCACATGCCGCCGACCTGTTCAACGGCTTTTACCAGCTTGCGTTCAATGTGTTTTTCCAGCATAGAGCTCCTCTCTGTGACGGTCTCGATAGTCATTTCATAAAACTCTCTTTTGGGCAAATTTTCCCTGATTTTCCCCAAAAGGGACTTTTTGGTATTGACTGTCGAGACCGTCACACTTCCTATTTATATGTATCAGGCCAAAAAGTCCGGAAAATCTTCTGCATCGTCTTTCGGGCGCAGCCTGAGGCCCCTGACGAAGCATCCGCTGCGCAGTTTCTGACGCGTATATCCTTCCGCCTCCAACGCGGCATAGAAATCCGTAGTACTGCGGACATACTCGCCGTTTGACGCAGAGTACAGGCGGTACCGGGAATAGAGCTCCCCGGACTTTTCCTCGAACGCGTCATCGATATCGCAGCATTCGGAGAGGAAATGTCCCAGCCAGTCGTTTTGAGCCTTATAGGCAGCAATGGCATCAGAAACACATTTGGGGAACGGGATCTTAAACCCCAGTTCAATGGCCTGATACGCGCCTTCGATCATCCACTTCATGATGGCTTCGCCGGCATTTTCGCACAGATACTCGGTGTAGTTTTTGATATCGGAGCTGCCCTCGATCTTTGCCTTGAAGGGAATAACGATCAGGCGCCTCCAGATACCGGTATCCTTTGCACCCACCTTGGGAAGGTGGTTCGTGTAGAGCACGAGCGTATGGCTGGGCGTAAAGCTGAACGGATCCTTATATTTCTTTTCGGCAAACACAGCGTCCGTAGAACAGAGCTGTTTTACGATACTGGTATTGAGCCGGGTACCTTCTTCGAGCTCGGCGGCGATCAGCAGCCGCTTGCCCTTGGTCTCAGCCATCTCCGGTTTCACATTGCGCTTGCAGTTCATGGTCAGGGAATCGGCAGATATGTTGCCGCTGTAGCTGCCCATTACACGGGCAAGCGTGTTCCAGAAGGTTCCATGAACGCACAGAAGGCTTCCTCGCTGTCCCCGAACCGTTTGAGCACGCGGCCCGCAAAGTGTGACAGGGTGCTGTTGCGGCTGCCTTCTGGGATCGTATCCGAAAAAGAGCTGCCAACGTCATCCAGAGGGTCGTCCTCGGGATAATACAGATCCAGATATTCGTTCAGGGTGACCGTACCCGGGAAGAAATCCACCTGTGATTCCTTTGTTCCGAAGAAAAAATGAGCGGCGTCCTCGGCGCGCGTGTCAAAAAACGGAAACACCTGCTGCGCCCGTCTGGAAAGACGTTTGTATTCCTCATGGTCGGTGATCCGGGCAATCGGCATGATGCAATGGAACTTCGGGCGGGGCGCTTTGCCGCGTTTGGAGACCATGTGATGGCGGCTGTAATGAATGCCATGCTGCACATCAG
>JAUMXS010000075.1 GCA_030528965.1 Eubacteriales bacterium | reverse complement strand
TGGTGGACGATACAGGACTTGAACCTGTGACCTCCCGCACGTCAAGCGGATGCTCATACCAGCTGAGCTAATCGTCCTCACAAGACAAGAGGCATTTTAGCAAAGAAAACGCCTCTTGTCAAGGGTTTTTTCAAAATTTTTCCTTTTTTCTTTAAAAAGTTTTTATCACCATACAAGGACTTTGCAAGTTGCCGTAACGGCTCCACAGGTTGCCGAAACAGTCACCCATCCTTTTTCACCGGCCGTGGAGACAACGCCATTCTCCACTGTCAGGATGCTCTCATTGCTGCTCTTCCAGATGACTTCAGGACCTTTAACTTCTTCAGTAATAGGGTAAATATTTCTTCCCAGAGTCAGCGGAGGATCATTCACACCCATCGCGAATTCTTCGATCCGCTCGCCGCCATAGGTGATCTCAATGCTCGTGATCTGAGGAGGCGGAGTCGGGATTGGTGTCGGTTCCGGAGTCTCCGTCGGAGGCGGTTCAGTCTCCTCAAAAGCAGGAGGTG
The DNA here is from genome assembly GCA_030528965.1 of Eubacteriales bacterium. GTDB lineage: Bacteria > Bacillota > Clostridia > Oscillospirales > Oscillospiraceae > JAUMXS01. The sequence goes on along the minus strand of JAUMXS010000075.1, from coordinate 5,691 downwards.
TCGGTGACTCTATCGGTGGCCCTTCTGGCTCACCGGAAGAACTGATAATAATCAGCGTTACCACGGCAAGGAGGATCACACAAAGGATAATAACTCCAAAGAGCAGCTGCCATTTGTTATTATTCTCCAAACGCGCAGCCGCCGCCGTACCGGGAGATTTACTCGCCGTCGTTACAGGAGCACGTCCGGGTTCCCGAACCCGTCGTGTCCCGCAATGCGGACATTTGTTCATCAAGCCGGAAAACTGTTTCTGACAATTCCGACAAGTAATCTTCGGTATAATGCCCATGCTTCTCTCCTGTCTGCCAGAAATCAGGATTCATTCCGGCGTATTCCATCGCGGCTAAAAAACCGCCTAAAACTCAATTACTGAATTTATTCTAACTTGACGAAACTGTTTCGTCAATAACAATCTGTATAAACACTCGTAATTCCCATGTTCAGCAGCTCTTGAATTACAGCTGGGTCATTTACAGTATGCACATATAGTGGAATGCCGGATTCAAGGAGCGCCGCAACATAACCCTCCTGCTCAGTGAGCTCGACCGGAAATGTCACGCCTGTCAGGGCGTTATTCTTCGCAAATGCCGCAATTTGTTCCGTATCCAGTTTATCCTCCCAAGGAAGCTGATACACTGTGTAAATGACCCGTGGAAAGCCCAATGCTCGAACAGGTTCCAACTGATCCTCAGCATAGATTTGAGGAATTAACCTCTCTGTCAATTCAGGATAACGCTCCACGATAATCGCAAGAGTTTCCATCAGATGATCTTTGCAATCAAGGATTATGTAAACCCCATCGGTATCTTCAAGCCATTCGTTAAGAGAATGCAGCGTCAACGGTGTCAGTTCACCATAAATACGAGAGGAACCAAAATCCGAAAGCGTCAGCGGAAAATCCTCTTTCGCCCATTCCGGCAGGTATCTGATATTCCAATCGTGAATACAAACCGGTTCACCGTCACTTGTCAGGCAAAAATCCAGTTCGATAAACCGGCACCCACTCCCGGCCGCTGCTTCGACCGCTTCCAGCGAATTAGAGCAGACATACTTCCCTACTGTTCCGCCGCCGTGAATGATGTTTTCATCAATAAACGGAGATATCCCGCTTTCCCCGGCGTTCTCTGCCGGAAGTGTCTCCTGAGGGACAGGCTCCGTGGTCAGGCTCGGTGTAATCTCCGCCGGGCCCTGGGGCTTTTCAGAACACCCGCAAAGCAGGAGCAGCGCGCAAAGCGCTGCCGCTCCCACTATACGGAGAACCTTTACCTTTAGTCTTCCCATTTCCAGCCGGCCACTTCGGGCAGGTCCACACCGTACTCGGCAATATACTGCTTATGCTCGACCAGCTTATCCTTCATCTGCTGGATCAGATAGCTGTCCCGGTTGCCCAGATCAAGCTGATACAGAGCAAGGAGCACGAGATGGAAACGGTCAAGCTTATTCTGCACACGCATATCAAACGGAGTGGTGATAGTACCTTCCTCGACATATCCGCGAACATGCAGATTCTTATTGGCTCTCTGATAAGTCAATTCATGGATCAAAGACGGATAGCCGTGGAAAGCAAAAACAATGGGCTTATCGGTGGTAAAGATTGCGTCATATTCCTGATCCGTCAGGCCATGGGGATGCTGACGATCGGACTGCAGACGCATAAGATCCACAACATTTACAACACGGATCCGCAGTTCCGGAAAATGCTTACGCAGGATACTCGTGGCTGCCAGGGTTTCCAAAGTCGGCGTCTCACCGCAGCAGGCCATGACAATATCCGGCTCCTCACCGTGATCATTCGAAGCCCATTCCCAAATGCCAACACCCTGAGTGCAGTGCTTTACAGCCTGCTCCATCGTCAGCCACTGCGGACGAGGATGCTTGGATGTGACCATAACGTTCACATAGCTGCGGCTGCGGATGCAATGTGCAAAGGTGGAAAGCAGGCAGTTGGCATCCGGCGGCAGATACAGGCGTACAACATCCGCCTTTTTATTGGCCACATGGTCCAGGAATCCGGGATCCTGATGTGTATAACCGTTGTGATCCTGCTGCCAGACATTGGAGGACAAAATATAGTTCAGGCTGGCAATATCCGCGCGCCAGGGCAGTTCATTGGTAACCTTGAGCCATTTGGCATGCTGCGAGAACATAGAGTCCACAATACGGATAAAGGCTTCGTAACTGTTAAAGAAACCGTGGCGGCCGGTCAGCAGATATCCTTCCAGCGCACCCTGACACATATGCTCGGACAGCATGGCATCCATAACACGGCCGTTGGGGCTGAGATGCTCATCATTCGGAAGCATTTCACCGTTCCAGTTACGGGCTTCTTCCTCAAATACGGAACCCAGACGGTTGGACATCGTCTCATCCGGTCCAAAAATACGGAAATTGTTCTTGTTAAGCTTATAAACGTCTCTTACATAACGGCCCAGAACCGTCATGTCGGAATCATCCTCCGCGCCTGGATACTTGACTTCAACTGCATAATCGCGGAAATCAGGCAGACGCAGATCACGCAGAAGCAATCCGCCGTTAGCATGAGGATTGGCGCCCATGCGGCGTTCACCCTTCGGTGCAAGAGAAGAAATACTCTCCACAGGAACACCGTTATCGTCAAACAGTTCCTCAGGCCGATATGAACGCAGCCATTCCTCAACAGCCTGAACATGATCCGCTCCGGCCATGGAAATGGGAACCTGATGTGCGCGGAAAGTATCTTCCACAACAAGACCATCGACTTCTTTAGGTCCGGTCCAGCCCTTGGGAGTACGGAGAATGATCATAGGCCAGGCAGGGCGTTTTGTGACACCGTCTTCGCGAGCCGCGCGGCGATATTCCAGGATCTCCTCCACGCACTGATCAAGCGCTTCCGCCATCTTCGGATGCATCACGGAGGGATCACTGCCTTCAACGAAATACGGCTTCCAGCCACAGCCGACAAAGAAGCTCTCCAGTTCCTCATGCGGGATACGGGCAAAGATGGTGGGATTGGCGATCTTATATCCGTTCAGATGCAGGATCGGCAGTACGGCGCCATCATTCTTCGCACTGAGGAATTTATTGAGATGCCATGCCGTGGCGAGCGGGCCGGTCTCGGCTTCACCGTCACCGACAACACAAGCAGCAATAAGATCCGGGTTATCCAGCACAGCGCCCATGGCATGAGACAAACTGTAGCCAAGCTCTCCGCCCTCATTGATGGAACCGGGAGTCTCCGGCGCCACATGACTGGAAATACCGCCGGGGAATGAAAACTGCTTGAACAGCCGCTTCATACCATCCAGATCCCGGGATACATTGGGATAGATTTCCGAATAGCTACCATCCAGCCAGTCCTGTGCGACCATGGCATTTCCGCCGTGTCCCGGACCGGACAGATAGATCATATCCAGATCATACTTATTGATAACACGATTCAGATGCGTATAAATGAAGTTCTGACCGGGACAGGTTCCCCAGTGTCCAACGATCTTACTCTTAATTTGATCTCTTGTAAGCGGTTCCTTCAAAAGCGGATTGTCCAACAAATAAAGCTGTCCAGCAGTAAGATAATTCGAGGCGCGCCACCAGGCGTCCATACGCTCCAGCAATGCCGATGTTGCATTCCACGTCTCGTTGATTTTCATTCGCGTTCCACCCTTCCTTTTTCACGTTAAAAGCATCCGCAGCATCATGCCGCAATATATGAAAATAGTGTATCCAGCCTGAATCATACTACTCTATCGATGAACGGCTTTCCCGGAAAATACTGTTTTCCATGTATCATAATGCTCCGAGGCGCTGAATCATTCTTTGCTTTTCGATTCGCCCGAGCCGCGTGAATCTCTTTTTCCGAATTTGGATTTACCAAAATGTCTATAGCGGCTGCGCTTTTGCGGTGCTTCTCCGCTTGCCGCCGCAGCCGGGGTCTGTGCGGCTGCGGCAGGACCAGCCTGTTGTCTGGGCTTTTGCTGCTGCGAAGACTTTCCGGGATGACGAACAGGCGCTTTCGGTCTGGCGTTCTGAGCGGATACCAAAGCCTTTGCAGTGGCTTTCCCTTTTGAGCTGCGGCGCGAGCGTGAACGCCGAACCTTTTCTTCCTCACGAGGAGGTTCTGTCTTCGGCTCTTCCGGAGCCGGATTCTCCCCGGCTTCCGGAATTAATTCCGGAATATCCCAGCCGTCATCTATCGGATGCGGTTTTTCCTTGGGCTTGGGTTTAATAACAAGAACCGAAGGCGGCTGTTCACCCGGCTTTGGCCGCCCACCGGGCACTTCCGCAATTTCATCAACATCATAAGTGCGGATAACCGCGTCTCCGTCTCCGTCCAGCTTTACCTTTACGGTCTGCCGAAGTAAATTAATAAGTGTGACATTGCCGTATCCGTCCGGTGTCTGAACAAAGGCACCATTCTTGGGAACATGCTTAATAAGATCCTCATAGGCCTCCTGCTCATAACGCAGGCAGCACATCAATCTTCCGCAGGTTCCGGAAATCTTCGTAGGATTCAACGACATGGACTGAGCCTTTGCCATTTTGGTCGAAACCGGCTGAAAACTATTCAGAAACTGGCTGCAGCAAAACGGACGACCACAGATGCCAAGTCCACCCAGCATTTTTGCCTCATCACGAACACCGATCTGACGAAGCTCGATGCGCGTACGAAATACAGACGCCAAATCCTTTACCAGTTCGCGGAAATCCACACGTCCATCGGCGGTAAAGAAAAACAGGATTTTGTTTCCTTCGAAACCGCATTCTACGTCAACGAGTTTCATATCCAGGCCATGCGCCGCGATCTTCTCCAGACCAATGGCAAACGCCTCTTTTTCACGTTCACGGTTATAGGCGGCAACACGCTGGTCGTCTTCCGTGGCAAGGCGCACAACAGGACGCAGCGGCGGTGTAATATGCTCATCCTGAACCATATGATTTCCTTTGCTGCAATCACCGATCTCAAGGCCCTTGGAGGTCTCCACGATCAAAGCTTGTCCGGGGGTGATCGTCAATCCCGCCGGATCAAAATAATGTGATTTACCGCTCTTACGAAATTTTACACTGACTACTTCTGTCAAACTACATTTCCTCCCATTTGGGCAGTGCGTCGCTGCACAGACAGCAAGCCGCAAATATGACGCACCCCCACGTGCAAACGCAGATACTCCGACACACGAGTAAGCAGACGTTCCTGCCGAAGCAGTTCCTCGCGGCTCAATCCGCTGTCTGCACGACCGCAAAGGATCTCACATACAAGCGAACGTGCAGCCGCTGAAAATGCCGTCATAGCTGCGGTATCCATCTTCTCCATCCGGACGCAGCATGGTAATAGCGCTGCATCATCCTGTTCCAACGCCTTCAAATATGCCTGCGCAAAAGCCATCGCCTCAGGCTCAGACGCTTCCTCCTCCGTGCCGGCGCGAAGTATCGTACAACGTGAACGGATCGTAGGAAGCAAAAGCTCCGCATTGGCCGCGCAGAGAAGAAATGCGACATCTCCCGGCGGCTCCTCCAACAGTTTCAAAAAAGCATTCTGTGCCGGAATATTCATTGAACCGGCATCCAGAATGATAAAGACCTTTCGCGAGGCCTCATTCGCTCTCACATACGCCTCTGCTGTAACGTCACGGATCTGATCCACAACGATCTCCCGGCGAACATTCCCTTTTTCATCCTTACCGCGAACAACCGTTATAATATCGGGATGAACACCGA
>JAUMXS010000074.1 GCA_030528965.1 Eubacteriales bacterium | reverse complement strand
AATAAAGGTAATGTTTTATGGTGTATACATCCCGTACATTTCCGCTCACATAAAGCCCGGCATTCAGGCATATAGTTGGGCAGGACTATTATCCGGGAGTGGTGTGAATGAGGAGAAACATCGAGGAGCGGGTGCGGGAAACAGCCGAATACATTCTGGAGAACCATTCCACAGTCCGCGCCGCGGCCAAACGTTTTGGAATCAGCAAAAGCACCGTACATAAAGACGTAACGGAACGATTGTCGGAGATCGACCCCATGCTCTGCGCAAAGATCCGCGCACTGCTGGAACAGAACAAAGCAGAACGCCACATACGCGGCGGTATGGCAACACGCCGGAAATACAAGGGTGACGAAGCCTGAAAAGCAGCCGAATATCCTTCCTTATATTCCATGAAAAAATGGCCGCCAATGGCGGCCATTTTATTCATTCGGTTTATTCTGTTCCGTCACATCACAGACTCGGAGAACACCGTCCTCCACGCGAAAATGAACATCCATCCCCGCGAAGCTCATTCGATAAACTCTTTCGGGCTTATTCTGATAAGCCGGACGCGGATCCCGGGCCAAAACACCGAGAAGCCCCTGCTGTTTCGCCGGCAGGATACGGGAAAGCAGTTCCGAAGGAAACTCCACCTGCAGAGTCTCCCCGGCATCCTCCCTTGCAAATCCCCCAACCGCCTCAGGGTGCGCATCAGCATAAGGCAGATACGGTTTGATATCGTAAATGGGCGTCCCATCCATGAGATCGGCCCCGCACACACGAAGCCGCGGCCCGTCCGGGCCGCTCAGCACGACCTTCTTCAGGCGCACACAGGACAAGCCGATCGGATTGGGACGAAACGGTGAACGCGTCGCAAACACACCCATGCGCGTATTACCGCCAAGACGCGGCGGCCGCACGGTCGGTGACCAGTCCCCCTCGCGCACAGAGCGGGAAAACTGCCAGATAAGCCAGATATGGGAATACTCCTCCAGTCCGCGCAGCGCATCCGCATTCCGGTACGCCGGTTCGAACACAATATCCGCCTCCAGCGTCTCCACGAGGCCGCTCTGGCGCGGGATCCCGAATTTATCCGGAAAGTCCGTGCGGATCCGCGCAATGACCTCCATCGTATGAGACGACATTCTGTTCTCTCCCCTTTTTTTACGCTCCAATACGGCGGCAAACTCATTCTGTGACATTATCCGCTGCCGCACAGCTAAAAACAAACTTGTGGAGAATCGCCAAGACCGCAATCCCCCACAAGTATTCTCTCCTTATTCCAACTCGGACGCGCCCGTCTTGGCATCTCTGCGCCGACGGCTGCGGCTGCGGCGGCGGCTTTTGCTGGCCTTTTCACGGTAAAAAGCGTCCATCTTCGCATCTGCTTTGTAGACGATCCGATTCACGCTCCAGGTATTGTCCTCTGCATGCCGGAATTTGACCCGCACCAGATATTTCCCATGTTCAGCGCAGGAATACATCGCCATATAGCGTCTGTCTCCCTGATTGACCCAGCGATTGGGCTGCATCGGTTCTCCGCAATCCGGACACGCGAACTGGACCAGTTCCGTATCCAGGAAAGCATCCGTACGCTGGATATATCCTGTGAACACACGGTGTTCCAGCGCATTGTCGGACGCATCGTTATCATGTTTTTCCAGAGAATGCCGTCCGGACAGGAGCCGGGTCGCCTCATCGTACTGTGCGAGCCCAAGATCAAGATCAAGGCAGGAACAGACCAATCCGGTATTGTACGCATCACCCAGCGCATCATGCGCCGTGCGTGTCTGCTCAATGGAAAAATGCTCCATGGCCGAAGCCAGAGATTTCTGATTCTTATCCCCATCCGTCTGCAGATTGTAGATAAGCTGGAGATTGATCCAACGGCCGATCCAGTCCCAATCCAGATCATGGATGATAATATTCTGTTCCATGATGCGCTGGTCATCATAACCCCAGGTCAAAAACACCGGTTCTTCGCCGCACCATTCACGGAATTCCTCAAAGACTTCCGGGAACGGTCTGCCGTGGCTCAGACGTTCCTTGTCAAAGCCCGTGAGTTTCTTTACTTTATAGTGCATCCGGCGAAAATAAACCGGTTTTATGTCCGCCTGATATTCCTCCGCCGGCCGCCGGTTTTCATCGAGTTTGACCGCACCGATCTGAATGATCTCTCCACCGAGATGAATGGGCAATTTATTAAAAACGGTAGCTTTGGAACTCATGGCCTGGTTCCATTCCAGATCCAGAACTATATAAGACATCTATCAGTACCAACCTTTCCTCCTGTGAGCCATCGCCATTATAACACAGTCTCCTGTAATTGCACAGGTTTTTTCACCGGATACAAAAACTTTGTAAATGCAATAATTAAACCCGAAGAATGTCGAGAGGCATCTTCGGGTGTTTTTTTACCCAGAAACAGGTCTGCGGGACGGCAAATTACAGATCCCTCCGAAAGGTGGGTACAGCCGCCGCCCCGCTCACCATAGAGAGAGGAGGACATACCGAATGGCGAGATTGACCATGAGCGACCGCCGCACGCTGGCAAAGATGTATGCCGAGGAAAAGAGCGTGCTGGAGATCGCCAACAAACTGGGCTGCCACCCCCAGACCATCTACGACGAGTTGAAGCGCGGCAACACCGGCAAGCTGGACAAGAACCACCGCCAGGCATACGACCCCGATCTGGCCCAGCGCACGGTACAGGCCAACGTACATAGATGTGGCCGCCGCCGGAGGGCAGCAACATGAGGGACGAGGAATTGCTGGCCTATGAGCGCGAAGCCTACCTGGCAAGGCAGCGCCGCAGGCAGCGACAAGCAGCCAGACGAAAGGCCCAGGCCCGGAGGCGGCTGCTGCGCATAACCCTGCTCCTGCTGCTGGCTGTCCTGGCAGCTACTGTATTAGCCAGGGCGCTGACAACGGGAACGGAGGCCGCGCTGGAGCCAGAGGCACCAATCCCGGCAGCCGTCCCGCAGCAAATGACAGTCAAGTTAGAAAACCCAGGCATTCCAAAGGCTGCGCCGCCCGCACCCAGCTATACGCCGGTACCCAGTCAAGTAACGGAGCCGGAGGAAACCCCGGCCCAGGATTGGAGCGCGGAGGCGGAAGTGCTGGCAAAGACGGTATACGGAGAGGCACGGGGCTGCTCCACCACGGAACAGGCCGCCGTTATCTGGTGTGTGCTGAACCGCGTGGACGACGAGTACGCTTTCTGGCCCGACGACATTATCGGCGTTGCTACGCAGCCTGAACAATTCCACGGCTACTATGCAGGCCACCCCGTCACCCAGGAACACTACGCGCTGGCTCTGGACGTGATCGACCGCTGGCAGCGGGAGAAGAACGGCGAGGTCGACGTGGGCAGGGTACTCCCCCCCGAATACCTGTACTTCCACGGCGATGGCGAACACAACCATTTCCGCACCGAGTACGCCGGCGGACATACCTGGGACTGGAGCCTGGACAGCCCTTATGGTGTCACATGAGCAGGAATTACTGGACACAGGAAGAACTCGACTACATACACGAGGTTTGGGGAGAAAAGACCATTCCGCAAATCGCAAAGCGTCTGGGGCGGAGCATTGATGCAGTCAAGGTGAAAACATCACGGCTCGGATACACCGGACAGAAGTGGTACGGAAATATGATGTCAGCTAGGAAAGTGTCGGAACTGCTCGGCGTCGATGTCCATACTGTGTGTGATTACTGGATACCAAAATGCGGCCTAAAGGGAAAGGCAAAGCGTCTGGGTACATCCAAGAAAACCACCACAATCATCATGTTTGATGATCTCCTGCTCTGGCTTGAGGAACACCAAGACCTGTGGGATAGCCGCAGACTGGAACTCTATGCCCTCGGCATGGAGTACGACTGGCTCATGAAAAAGCGCAAAGCCGACGCGCTTCTTCCGATACGCAAGGCACAAAAATGGACGCCAGCGGAAGATGCCAGGCTCCTCGCCATGTTCAAACGTGGGGATATGACCTATGCAGAAATGGCGGCAGAGCTTGGGCGGCCGGCCAACGGCGTCGAGCACCGCATACACCGGCTCGATGTGTGGGGCACAGGAAAATATGTTGGAGATACTCTACGCGAGGAACGGAAAGCGAAGGGTGAGGCGTTTGAAAAACTCGCTTTTATTGTTCGCCTCCGCAACGCCCTGTTGGTGCATCGGAACTCTATGGAGCTCGGTGAATACTGGCAGAAAGACCTCTGCCAGCTGTGGGACGACATCGCTGGGTGCAAGGCCGGATGCACCGATTGCGATTCCTGCACAGAGTTCGTCCGCATCAAGCCTCAATACTGTGCCCGCTGCGGCGGCACTTTCTACGAGCGCCACGAGAACCGCTTTTGCCAGAGCTGTCGCGTTGCCCGGAAGAAGGCGGCCCAGAGGAAATGGTGTCGACTTAATGCGAGGAGGATCTAGCCATGAACGAGATCAGCGAAGTGTTCCATATCCCGGCGCGACGTTGCAAGCGCTGCGGCGGCCTGCTCACCAGCGAGCAGGCCATAAAGGATGGCTACGGCCACACCTGCAAAATGAAAAATCGACGTGAGGAACTGGAGCGCGAGGCCGCGAAAGACCAGTGCCGACTGTTTGAGGAGGACAGCTATGAAGATTAGCGTGCTAATTAAAGACCCCGGGAAGAAGCCGCGTCATGTGAATATTGAGAATTCCCTGAAGAACCTGCAATCCACCGTCGGCGGCTATATCGAAACCGTCACCATATCCGAGGACGCGGTGATTATCTGCAACGAGGAGGGGCGTCTGCAGGGGCTTCCCTACTGCTGCACGATCTGCGGTGTTGATTTTGTCGGCACCGTGGTGATCGCCGGCGTTGCCGGCGAGGAGTTCGCGGATCTGCCCGGCGACTTCAAGGGCTGGAAAACACTGTTCAGCTCTTTGTGGGAGGCATAAAACGTGGAAAACTGTAAGATTTGCGGAAAGCCTGTACAGTGTGCAAGCGTTCATCATGCGGCCTGCTGGGAGAGCGAGGCAAGTAAGGTTGCCGGTGTATTCTGCGACGAGTATTGCCGCTGGCCCAGAGAGGCCAAGGACGAGGACGAGCTGCAGGAGAAGCATTGCGACAGCTGCGCTCTGATCCACCTGCTGAATTTAGGCTTATGAATACAGAAACCCGCTGTGAGAAGTGCAAGCACTACGCTGCCCTGGCAGCGCCGTTTCACTACGCAAAGGACGGCTATCCCGTCGGCGTAACGGTTTACGGCTTTTGCGCCAAAGACGCGAAGAGCAGGTTTGTTTTCTACCCTGTGTACCTGCCGGACGGCGGCGTATGCAAGGGCTTCAAGAAAGGGAGGAGCGTATGAACAGATTGCAGGAAAGGCGCTTATCCCTGGGCCTATCCCAGCCGGACGTGAGCGCAAGACTGAAAGAGATCGACCCGCGTATGGATGTGGGAATGGTATCACGATTTGAGCGCGGCGCGTGTTTGCCGACGCTGCCGGTGCTGGAGGGCCTGGAAGCCATCTTGCAAGCCTCCAGGACGGAGCTGCTCGGCGAGGACGAGCTGGGCGCTATCCCCGGAAGCGAAGCCGCAGGCGGCGTTTCCGCGTCCCCTATGACTTCAAAGCTGGCAAGCGTCATTCCGCACGGCCGACGCAACGCGATCTCCCGTAAGGATCTGGCGGAGGAGCTGGGACTTAAGGATAGACACATGAGGCAAGTTGTGGAGGATGCACGCAATGACGGCCTTATCATTCTCTGCGAGTGCAACGGCCGCGGCTACTACCAGAGCAATGACCTCGACGAGATCTACAGCCAGTATATCCGGGATACCAAACGCGCTTCTGCAATCATAAAAAGATGCAATTCCATGAGGACGCTGCTGCGGCAGGCGGGCCGCAGAGTGTAAGACACGATCCCGCTTAGACAATTCCCGTAAAAGACCAAACAAATATAACAATGGAGGAAAGTTAAATGCTGAAACTGTTTATCTCTCAGCCTATGAGAGGCAAAACCCCGGAAGAAATCACCGCAGAGCGTGAACGCATGATCGACTATGCCGGAAACGTAATATCGGATGATTTTGAAGCGATGGACACCTATCATAAGGACTTTAAAGGCAGCCGTGTGGAGTTCCTGGGACTTAGCATCAGAGACCTCGGCAAGGCGGACGTTGCCATCTTCGCTCCCGGCTGGGAACACTACGAAGGCTGCCGCTGCGAACATTCCGTGTGTGAAACATACTGCATC
>JAUMXS010000073.1 GCA_030528965.1 Eubacteriales bacterium | reverse complement strand
TGTCGAGAACAACCCCAACCATCCCGAAGACGGCGTCCGCGAAGTCCCCTTCTCCCGGGAACTGTATGTGGAAGCAGAAGATTTCCTCGAGACCCCTGTTCCCAAATACAAGCGTCTGTACCCCAACGGTCCGGAATGCCGTCTGAAGGGCGCTTACCTCATCCGCTGCACCGGCTGTGTCAAGGATGAAAACGGAAATGTCACCGAGATCCTTGCGGAGTATGATCCGCTCTCCCGCGGCGGCGATCCCGCCGACGGCCGCAAGGTCAAGGGCGCCACGATGCATTGGGTAGACGCTGCCGCTTCCGTCGATGCGGAAGTGCGCGTTTACGGCAATCTCTTCTCGGATCCCGATCCCGACGGCGCCGAGCGGGATTTCATCGACTGTTTGAATCCGAATTCCCTCGAAGTTCTCACCGGCTGCAAGCTGGAGCCCGCCCTTGCCAAAGCCAAGGCCAGCGATTCTTTCCAGTTCCTGCGTCAGGGTTATTTCTGCGTGGATAACCGTGATTCCTCTCCCGAGCATCCGGTATTCAACCGCGCCGTCCCCCTCCGTGACAGCTTCAAAGCCAGATAAGCCCAAACCCGTTAAAACAAATGCAAGGTGTATGTAAAATGCACCTTGCATTTTTCTGTTTTCCGGACGGGAGGTTTTTCAGGATACAGTAAAGACCTTTTTTAAGGCAGAAAAAAAACGCAGACCGGAAGTTTAAAAAGAACAGCTTCGAAGAGGCGGGAAAAATGCCGAAACCTCACCGTCGGAATCGTTGTTATTCCGTCATATTACGGCGGAAAAAGGCTTGACGCAGGACGGCCCGGGTGCTATCATACCCTAGAATGAAATCCGGTTTTTCCGTCCGGAACAGACAAAGAGAAGGAGTGTGGGTTGTCATGAACGACCAGAATAAAACCGTCGGCACCGATGCCGTGTACGACGCCAGATCCCTGGGATCCGGCAAAATGTTTGTCCTTGGTTTCCAGCACATGTTCGCCATGTTCGGTGCAACTGTCCTTGTACCGGCTATCACCGGACTTTCCGTATCCGCCACCCTGCTGTTCGCCGGCCTCGGAACCCTGCTGTTCCATTTCCTGGCCAAAGGTAAGGTCCCTGCCTTCCTCGGCTCGTCCTTTGCCTTCCTCGGCGGTTATGCGGCCATCGCCCCCCGCCTTGCCGACGGCGCTGCCAACCCGCTGCTTCCTTACGCCTGTTTCGGCGTAGCCTGTGCCGGCCTGCTTTATGTCATCATGGCCGCCCTCTTCAAATCCTTCGGCGTTAAGAAGGTCATGCGCTTCTTCCCGCCGATCGTCACGGGCCCCATCATCATCTCCATCGGTCTGACCCTTTCCTCTTCTGCCATTTCCAATATTGCTGCCTGCTGGTGGGTCGCGCTTATCGCCATCATCACCGTCATCGTCTGCAATATCTGGGGCCATGGCATGATCAAGATCATCCCCATCCTCATGGGCGTCATTCTTTCCTATGCTGTTGCCGCCGTTGCCGGACAGGTCGACTTCACTCCGGTCCGCGATGCCGACTGGGTAGGCCTTCCCTTCCAGTGGGGCGACACCGTCTTTGGTCTGCTGTCCTCCGATGCCCTTGACAGCGAGCTGCTCCTCACCGCAGTCATCACCATCGTTCCCATCGCCCTCGCCACCATCGTGGAGCATATCGGCGATATGTGCGCCATCTCCTCCACCTGTGAGCGCAATTACCTCGAGGATCCCGGCCTGCACCGCACCCTTCTGGGCGACGGCCTTGCCACCGCTCTCGCCGCTCTGTTCGGCGCTCCCGCCAACACCACCTACGGTGAGAACACCGGCGTTCTCGCGCTCTCCCGCGTCTATGACCCCAAGGTCGTGCGCATCGCCGCTTTCCTCGCCAGTCTGTTTTCCTTCAGCCCCAAGTTCGCCGCCCTCATCACCTGCATGCCCACTGCCACCATCGGCGGTGTTTCCCTCGTCCTTTACGGTATGATCAGTGCGGTCGGCGTTCGCAACGTCGTCGAGAATCAGGTCGACTTCACCAAGAGCCGCAACGTCATCATCGCTGCTCTCATCCTTGTCCTCGCCATCGGCATCAACTACGGCCCCGGCTCCATCACCATCGGTTCCGTCAGCCTCTCCGGCCTGGCCACTGCCGCCATCGTCGGTATTGCGCTCAACGCTGCCCTGCCCGGCAAGGACTATGAATTCGGCTCCGACCATCAGGGTTCCACCAGCGTAAACTTCAAGGTGTAATTATCACAAAACCTCTTATCCGGTCCAAACGCTTCTCCCCATTTCCTGCGAAGTCTGTTTGAACCATTCCTGCATACCCCTTCGGGACCGGCCGTCGCTTGTCCCGGAGGGGTATCTCGCTTTTCTCTGCGCTTCCGCTCCATATGATCCCCCCACCCGGGGGCATCCCGGCCGAACATATCTTTTACATTTTGTTCACTTTTGACCATCCCCCATGGATATAATTAAATTAGGTTATTGCATCATGCCGCAGGGAGCGGGCTTCGCTTCCGCTGCTGTTTATCGTATTTATACTCAGAATTCCACTCAACCAGCCAGAAACTCCCGCAGAGCATTGTTCCGCGGGTTTTTTTGACAGTCTCACAGCACCTTCGGTCAATCGAAGGGATACTCATATTTTGATTTCCGGGAGGCGTTTTCTATGCCGAAAAAAGCGCTTGTCATCGAGGACGACGGTAATATCGCCGAGCTCCTGCGGCTGTATCTGGAAAAGGAGGACTTTGACGTCCGCATCGCCTCAGACGGCGGTGAAGGGATCCGTCTCGCCGATTCCTGGCAGCCCGATCTTGTACTGCTGGATATCATGCTCCCCGTGCTGGACGGCTGGGTCGTCTGCGGTGAGATCCGAAAGAATTCTCAGGTCCCCATCATCATCCTCACGGCCAAAAGCGAGACCTTTGATAAGATCACCGGTCTGGAAATGGGCGCGGATGACTATGTCGTCAAACCCTTTGAGATCAAAGAACTCCTCGCCCGCATCCATGCGGTCATGCGCCGTACCGAGGGTGAGCACAAGGCCGAGGAAAAGCTTCTCCATTACGACAAGCTGACCATCAATCTCGATTCCTATGAGCTGATCGTAAACGGTGCCCGGGTCGATACGCCCCCCAAGGAGATGGAGCTTCTCTACCATCTCGCTTCCTCCCCCAACCGTGTCTATACCCGCAATCAGCTTCTTGACGAGGTCTGGGGCTTCGATTACTTCGGCGATTCCCGCACCGTGGACGTACACATCAAGCGTCTCCGCGAAAAGCTTGAGGGTGTCTCGGATCAGTGGTCTCTCAAAACAGTCTGGGGCGTGGGATATAAATTTGAGGCTACGGAGAAATAATGAATACGCTGTTTTTTCGCAACTTTGTTTCCTCCGCGACTCTGTTCTGTCTGAGCTTTATTCTGCTTGGCTCATCCTTCCTCTTTATCAGCCGTCGGTACTTCATTGATGAAGAACAGGCCCGGCTGGCCGTCAATGCCGAGGAAGTGGTCAAATCCGCCGCCGCCTTCAGCCATGAGGACGACCTGCAAAGCTGGACGCTGCGTATGACCATCAGCTCCATCTCCCGCAGTACCGGCGACCATATTTTCCTCTGTGACAACACCGGCCGCATCGTCACCTGTTCCGACATGGAACTTCTCTGCCCCCATATCGGCCAGAGCATCAGCAGAGATACTATCGAAACCATCCGCACCGACGGACAGCTGAGTCTTGCCGATACCCTCGACGGGTTTTACGAAGAGTCTCATTATATCGTTGCCCTGCCCATCCCGGGAGTAGATAAAAATGACGATGTCTCCGGCTATGTGTTCGTCTCGACCGACATTGCCTCTACTCTCAGTGCCTGGGACGTTTTCTTCCCCACCTTTGTTTTCATCAGTCTGGTCGTACTGCTTATCTCGATCCTCATCTCCCTTTTCTATTCCAAGCGGCTCTCCAATCCGCTCGTCGCCCTGGCGGAAGCTGCCACCCGGTTCGGACGCGGAGACTTCTCCGTGCGCGTTCAGGAAGAAGGTCACTATGAGGAGCTTGACCAGCTCACCCTTGCCTTCAACTCCATGGCCGAGTCTCTGGAAAAATCCGAGGAGCTTCGCCGGGAATTCATCGCCAATGTCTCTCATGAGCTGAAAACGCCCATGACCACCATTTCCGGCTTTGCCGACGGTCTGCTGGACGGGACCATTCCTCCCGAAAATCAGGACAAATATCTCTCCACGATCTCTTCCGAGACCAAAAGACTGTCCCGTCTCGTTCGTCAGATGCTGGATCTCAGCCGCCTGCAGGCAGGCCAGAGCAACGATTATCTCCACGGCAGTTTTGATATCTGCGAGGTCCTGCGGCGTACTCTCGTAAACTTTGTCGACAAGATCGAGAGCCGCGGTCTGGACGTGAACGTTCAGGTCCCCGAGTATCCCATCACCGTCGTCGGCGATGCCGATGCCATCATGCAGGTCGTATACAACCTGCTGGACAATGCCGTCAAGTTTGCTCTCCCCGGCTCCACGCTGGACCTGTCTCTCTGGAAACAGGCCGGAAAGGCCTATGTGTCCGTCCGCAACCTCGGGGAAACCATTCCCGAAGCGGAGCTGCCCCTTCTGTTCGACCGTTTCCACAAAACCGACCGCAGCCGCAGCCGCAACCGTGACGGCGTCGGCCTTGGTCTCTATATCGTAAAGACTATTCTCAATAATCACGGAGAAAATATCACCGTCACCAGCCAAAACGGGGTCACGGAATTTGTCTTTACCCTCATGCTCCGATAATTGTTCGTGCCGAAACGTAATTCTGCGGAGTTTACAAATCATTCATCCGGAATTCATATCAGGCACACGAATACGCGATATCCTATCAACTGCTCAAGGGGGACACCTATCATGAACAGCTTTGAGCCGAATTCCTCAAAGGATTTCGATTCCTCTATCTCTCCCCTGCCGACGGAGGCGGGCAACTCCTCTGAATCTCCCTCCCGTCCCGTCGGCTTTTCCTCTTCCTATGAGGACCCCTGGCTCCACGGAGAATCCGCACCGGAGCGCCGGAAATCCCCTGTCGGCAAGATCATCGCCATCGCGATCTCTGTGCTGGTCCTGATCATTGCCTCCGCGCTGGTGTTCATGGAAAATGAAAACGACCTTCTGTTTCCCGGGGCTATCCCCGGCATCGGTAACGGTCAGTTTGAGATCCCTTCAGGCACCCAGGAGGATCCCAACGCCGAGGATTATGACAGTTATCAGGAATTCTTCGGCGATTATTATGAGTCCGATGACATATCCGTGTCCGTCAACAGCATCCCCCGTGCCGAAACCGGCACAGGCATAACGCTCTCCCTCACAGATGCAGCCGGTCCGGAGCTCAGCCTGCAGGAGATCTACCGCAGGTGCAGCCCCTCCATCGTATCCATTTCCGCTTACGTGGATCCGGACAACAGCTCCGATTACTACTGGGGTTCGGGCATCGTTATGACAGCGGACGGTTATATCGTCACAAATGCCCATATCCTCGAAGGCACCTCTGCCGTCACCGTCGCTTTCAGTGACGGCACCGAATATGAAGCGCTTCTCGTGGGTGATGACCCCCAGAGCGATCTCGCCGTTTTGAAAATCGACGCGGAAAACCTCGTCTGTGCCGAGTTCGGCAACTCCAATCTGCTGCAGGTCGGGGATGAGGTCGCCGCCATCGGGAATCCCCTCGGGGAAGAACTGCGCGGTACCATGACCAACGGCATCATCTCTGCCATCAACCGCGATATCGAATATAACGGTCACCCCATGACCCTTCTCCAAACCAATGCAGCCCTGAATGAAGGCAATTCCGGCGGCGCTCTGATCAATATGTACGGTCAGGTCATCGGGATCACCAACATGAAAACGGTCTCCTCTTATATCAGCATCGAAGGACTTGGCTTTGCCATTCCAACGCAGAATATCAAGCCTGTCGTCGATTCTCTCATCGCCAGCGGTGTAGTGAAGGGCCGCCCCGCCATTGGGATCATCGTCGGCAACGCCATTCCCGCTTCCGCGAAGGTCTATTTTGATTTGCCCGACGGCGCTTATGTCACCGAGGTCCATCCCAATTCCGATGCATATACCAAAGGGATCCGTCCCGGTGATATCATCATCGCCGTAAACGGTGAACCGATTCAGACCAGCGATAAAATTTCCGAAGCCAAAAATTCCCTGTCCGTCGGAGACGGCATTACCTTCACCATCTACCGCGATGGTCAGACCTTTGACGTCTTTGTCATCC
>JAUMXS010000001.1 GCA_030528965.1 Eubacteriales bacterium | reverse complement strand
TCGCATTCTTGTCCACTTCGAACGCAAACTTCTTAATGTCCAGATCCTCCATCGACTGCTCGGTGATGACCGGACGGATGATGATGTCATATGCGGTCTTCATCAGGCGTACACCTCCTCAATCTTCTCCAGAGCGGCCTTGTCGACCACCAGGGAGCGGGTGTTCAGAATGTCATAAGTGCAGAGGATGTCGGCAATGGTGGTCTTGACGCCGGGGAGGTTACGGGCACTCTTTACCACGTTCTCTTCCACGTTCTTGGTGACCACAAGGGCTTTGCCGGTGACGCCGACCTTCTCGAGGAACTCGCGGAAGGTCTTGGTCTTGATCTCGTCCATGACGAGGCCGTCGATGACGATGATGGCTTCTTCAGCAGCCTTCGCAGACAGAGCGCTCTTCAGGGCAAGACGTCTTTCCTTCTTGTTCAGGGTGTAGCTGTAATCGCGCGGCTTGGGAGCGAAAGCGACGCCGCCGTGTCTCCACACCGGGGAACCGGTGTAGCCGGCGCGGGCGCGTCCGGTGCCCTTCTGCCGCCAGGGCTTACGGGTCGTGTAAGAAACTTCACCCTTGGTCAGCGCACTCTGGGTGCCCTGACGCTGGTTGGCCAGGTAGTTCTTAACCGCAGCATGCATAGCAACGGTATTGGGCTCCACGCCGAAAACGGCTTCGGAGAGCTCGTACTCGCCGGTCTTTTCGCCGGCCATGTTGTAAACGATTGCTTTAGGCATTTATCGGACTCTCCTTTCCTTTTATCTGTTACGCGCAGAGGCTTTCTGCGGGTTGACACGTGCGGAGGCCTTCTGCGGGTTGAGGCTGACAGCGGTAACAGCCTGCTTGGCACGGATGGTCTTCACAGTGTTCTTCACGTAGACGATTCCGCCCTTGGGGCCGGGAACCGCACCGCGAACGACGAGCATGTTCAGTTCGGGATCGACCTTGACAACGTCGAGGTTCTGAACGGTGACCTGCTCAACGCCCATGTGGCCGGCACCGATCTTGCCCGGGAAGATACGGCTGGGATCCGTGCTGGAGCCCATGGAGCCCGCATGACGGTGAACCGGACCGCCGCCGTGGGAGGTCGGAGTACGCTGTGCGCCCCAACGCTTGATGACGCCCGCGTATCCTTTACCTTTGGAAATACCGGTGATATCAACATGGTCGCCTTCAGCGAACACGTCTGCCTTCAGCGTATCACCTACGTTCAGTTCGTCGCAGTTTTCCAGGCGGAACTCGTGCAGGTACTTCACGTAATCCGCGCCGGCCTTGTCCAGATGGCCCTTCTCAGGCTTGCTGAGCTTGCGTTCCTTGACTTCGCCGAAGCCCAGCTGAACCGATGCATAGCCTTCCTTCTCGACGGACTTCTTCTGCGTCACGACACAGGGACCGGCCTCAATGACCGTAACCGGTACGACCTTGCCGGCTTCGTCGAAAATCTGTGTCATTCCGACTTTTCTGCCGATAATGGCTTTCTTCATGCTGTATTGTCTCCTCCTTTGGTTATTGGTTGAGCGACTTTTTTCAGCCGTCCCAACTTGACCCCGCCCGCGTCATCGCGGGCATTCGGGTGATAAACGATTTGTTACGCGCGCTTTACAGCTTAATCTCGATCTCAACGCCAGCGGGGAGATCCAGGCTCATCAGGGCCTCAACCGTTTTCTGGGTGGGGCTCACGATGTCGATGAGACGCTTGTGCGTGCGGCGCTCAAACTGCTCGCGGCTGTCCTTATATTTGTGGACGGCACGCAGAATGGTCACGACCTCTTTCTTGGTGGGCAGGGGGATGGGACCGGAAACTTTCGCGTCGGTGCGACGCGCGGTTTCTACGATGGTCTCCGCCGCCTTGTCGATGAGCTGGTGATCATAAGCCTTGAGCCGGATGCGGATCATTTTCTTTGCTGCTGCCATGTGTTTTCCTCCATTTTCATTCGTACTTGGGCTCGGAATTTCGCCCATTGGTACGGAGAAGGTTTTCTATACACGTCGCCGTGCGTATCAGGCCTCGCCCGAAAAACAAACCGGCCCAGGGGCCGGTCTTTCCTTCGTGCAGAGCGATATACGCTCCATACAGAAACCTTCAGCCGCCCGATCTTGTATCGTCCCACCGGGACGATACCGGACATACTCCACGGAAGTTACCGGACTCTTCGTCCGCAATCTCCCGCTTCAACGCATAGTGCGCCCATATGCAGGCACCCTAACAGGATAACAAAAGTCCCTCTTTCTGTCAAGAGGGACTTATGCTTTTTTTGAAAATATTTTTCTTCTTTCGTGCAGCCGTTCAAAGGTCTTTCCGGCAGGCGGATCAACCGCCGCTGGCCAGGATAGAGAAGTGCATGTAGTCCGCGGCTGTACTCCAGCCCTGTCCGCCCCAGCCCCAGCCGTACTTGGCAAAGGCACGTACCACGCTGCCGTTCGGCGTGATGCAGTACCGGCTGTCGATCCACGGATACTGCGAAACATTTTCCCAGCAGCACGTTCCGACCTGCGAGCCAGAGGCGTAATGTATATAGTAGTTCTCGACAGGATTAATGTCGATCGCGCAGCCCCAGGAATGACGCAGCGTATCGGAGAACCGTGCGCCGCCGATGCTGTGGATCGGGAACTGTTCCGGATCGTTGTAGATTTCCTCAAAGATCGCAGCCACTTCTTCCGCAACTACCACATTGACGTAGAGCATCCATGTCCGCGTGTACTTGCTGCCGTCGGCCGCGATGTCCCAAGTGCGGATCTCCACACCCGTCAGATGATTTCCCGCATCCGCCGTACTGGTGAAGTAGGTCTTGTTCACATCGCCGAACAGCGCCAGACGACGTTCTTCCGTGCTCATATTACGATACCGGAATGCGAAGGAATCCGTCGGAGTAAATGTAGGAACGATCTCCTCCGCAAAGCTGACCGCCCGGCGGTCACTGCCCCAGAGCAGACGGCAGAGAACCGACGTTGCCTCAGCGCGGGTCAGATACCGGTCACCCTGAAAGCTCGTGTCGGTATAGCCCGTCAGCACGCCCTTGCCGTAGGCCTGCGCCACCGCCGGTTTATACGCCGTGGGCATACTCGTATAGTCCAGAATATTCTTTTCCGGATTTCTCAGTTCCACGAGGTTCTCACTGAACACCGAATACAGTACACCGTTAATCAGATATGCCATTTCATAGCGAGTGATCGGTGCATTCAGGGATTCCTTCGTACAGGGGAAGATCGGTCGGATATTAACCGCAACGTTGCCGTTCGAGTCCATGCCGGCGGATTCTTCCCAATCCAAGACGCCAGCCTCGTTCAGCATGTTCCAGTACGGTGCCGCCCAGCTCACGCTTGTATCATTTTTAATGGTATAAAGCTCCGACGCGATCGCCAGCATCTTCACAAACTGTCCGCGCGTCAACGTCCCGTTCGGCTGGAAAGTCCCGTCGCCCATACCATTGATGATCTCCAGCCAGGTACATTTTTCCAGATAGTCCTCATACCAGGCGCCGTCCGGCACATCGCTGAAAGACACACCCACCACAAGGGCTTCGCCGGGTACGTACATTGCCATGGCCAGGGCGATCACCAAAGCCAGGATCACCGCTCTCTTCAATACGTTCATATGCCACCTCGATCTTCCGGGTTTTATTTTCCCCTTTTTTCCGGATCCTCCGGATCCTGTTTCAGAGCCCCGGGCAGGGTCTCTTCTTCCGCCCGTTCGCCCGCACGGCGAACAGCCCGGACAGTCTCCTCAGCCCGACCGAGCAGATCCTTTGACTCCCGAAAAAGGATCTCTCCGGCAGGCGTAAGCTGCAGTGTACGTCCCAGCCGGCGGAACAGGGGCACTCCCAATGTTTCCTCCAATGCAGCGACATGCCGGCAGGTAGTCGAATGACTGATATACAGCGCAGCCGCCGCTGCACGGAACCCGCCGTGTTCCACCACCGCGAGAAAGATACGCAGCTGTTCCAGTTCCATCATAAGCGGAACATATGCGGGAGAAGCTGGGAAAGCCGATAACTCACATAACGTCCGTCGGCTCTCGCGCAAAGCACCTCCACATCCGGAGAAAACTCCGCCAGCACCTGCCGGCATGATCCGCAGGGCATGCAGTAGCTCTTGGAATCCGCACTGCAGACAGCGATCCGGGTAAAGTCACGATACCCTTCGCTCACCGCCTTGCAGACCGCCGTACGTTCGGCGCAAATACACTCACCCGACGCGGCATTCTCCACATTGCAGCCGGTAAACACCGTACCGTCCGCGCATTCCAGGGCAGCCCCCACGTGAAAACGCGAATAGGGAGCGTAAGCATTTTTCGCAGCGCCGGCCGCCAGATTCAGCAGTTCTCTGTCGTTCATGGTACTCTCCTTATTCCTTTTATCTCTACAATGCCTATAATATTATAATGTATAGTTTCTCAGGAACGGACCCGAAAAACGATCAGCTTATATCCAAAGTAATTGCACACCATGACGAGTCCCGTCACGAGGATCTTGGACGGGATCCAGGGAAGCCCTGTCCCGGTCAGAAGCTCAATGCTCAGGACACTCAGCCCCAGAGTGAACAGATTCACCGCAATAAACAGAATGAGCTGTCCCCACAGTCGTCTCTCCCCGTCCCGGAAAGTATATTTCCGGTTAAGCAGAAAACTGCAAACGATCCCGCAGCAGTAACCCACAGTCTGGCTGACACCCGGAGACCACAGCAGCAAGGTATGCACGCCGGTCGCGATCAAAAAGTCCACCAGTGTATTGATGCAGCCCACAAGTCCGAAGGTCACTACGCGTTTGTACTTTGTCAATAACTCTCCGATCATCCCAGATCAATCGTCCAATCCTTAAAATTCCGGAAAACATTGTACTGATTCGGTGTAAGACCCGCCACCACTCCCCGGTGGGTGATGACCTGGTGTTTCTCAAAGCAGATCGGCTGGATCACCGCATAGCGCGCCAGCGTCTCGCACATGTCACGACAGGCCGCCGCGCGGGTATCCTCATCCGCCATCAGATAGGTCTCCACGGCCTGATCACAGTCCGAGTAGGAGAACTCACTGTAGTTCATGCTTCCGTCTGTGCAGACCAGAGCGGTCAGGTCAAAATCCGCCGTCAGAAGCACTTCGCCGTAATACATGTCGTATTCGCCCTCATCCAGAGCTTCCACATAATCGTCCCAGTTCATCGAACGGAGCGTAACATTGAAGCCCATAGACTGCATCTCTTCTGTGATCCGCTGAGCCGCCTCCACCTTGGAAGTGCTCTCATTGCAGACGACGAAGAGAATCTCGATCTCCATCGGGATGCCTGTCAGCATATATTCCATTTTGCCGTCATCGTCATGATCGGCAACACCCGCGGCGGCAAATTCGCGCAGACTCTGTTCCGGCCGATAGGACAAAGCCTCGGACAGCACATCGTCATACAGTGCGCTGGTCGGACAGACCGGCAGCGGAGCCGCCTCCGCACAGCCGCCCATTGCCCCCGAAACGATCGCCGCACGGTCCAGCGCAAAGCCGAGCGCATAACGGCATTCCGGATAACAGAACAGAAAACTCTCGGAGTTGAAGCCGAGATAGTGCATGGAACTCGTCGTATAATACCGCACCTCGTTTACGCCCGCAAAGCCCAGATTGTTCAGTCCCAGCGGTTCGTTCGTTACGAGGTCGACCAGAGAATCTTCAAATGCGGCCAACACCATACCCGGGTCGCTGAAATCCTTCAGGTAAATGACATCCAGCGGCATTTCCTCCGCATCCGGATGTTCCGGAAACAGTACGATCCTGTCCATTTCCTCCGTAAACATATAGGGGCCCGAACCGGGTGAATACGCATCGTTAATGGTATCCTTCTTGATCACCGGGATAATGAGCCGGGCCGGAAACTGCGTGTCCGGGTACTGCAGGCTGATCATCAGCGTCTCACTGTCAAGTGCGGATACACCGTATACAACATCCAGCCGTCCTCTGTAATAACCGGTCTGGCGCGCACGGTTGATCGAATAGGCCGCATCATAGGCCGTAAAGGTACTGCCGTCGTGAAAAGGCACCGTCGTGTCCATTTTAAAGATCCAGGTCGTACCGTCATCCAGATTCTCCCACTCCTTCACAAGTCGGGAAGAAACGCTGAATGTTTCGTCCACTTCGAACAGCGTATCATACACAAGTCCGCAAACCAGAAGGTTTTCCCGGCTTTTTACGGTGATGGGGTTGAGGCTCGTGTCCGGGTTGACATACAGGGAAAAGACTTTGTCCGCCGTATAGGCCCCGGTCAGGGCCTCGCCCATGGTATCGGATATAACCGGAAGTTCCTCGCCGCTTTCCGTTTCTTCGTTGTTCTTCTTCGAACAGCCAACAGAACAAACCGTCATCACAACGGCAAGCAGCAGGACTGTCCAACGCTTCCATCGCTTTATGTGTAAGCTTTGCATAACTTAACCTCAGTCCAGCATAATAACGGCAGCCTGACTGCCCCGGCGCGTTCCCATGATCCGATGGGACCAGAACATATCCGGGCGGCAGCGGGTACAGGTTTCGCTCACGGCAATATGTTCCGGCCTGAATCCCAGCCGCAGCAGACGTTCCCTGTCCGCTCCGCGGAGGTCTACAAGATATTTCCCCGGGCGGCCCGGTTCGGGAATATAAAACTCGTCGCCGCCCGGAAGCCAGGCTTCCAGCGCTTCCGCGACTTCCGGCCCCGTTTCAAAGCATTCCCGCCCGATACCGGGTCCGATGGCCGCGCAGATATCTTCGGGGTGTGCGCCCAGAGCGCACATTTCCCCCACTGCGACGCCGAGAATATCCGCGACCGTGCCGCGCCAGCCGGCGTGCACCGCACCAATCACGCCCGCTTTCGGATCACATAGCAAAACGGGGATACAGTCCGCAGTGAACACTATAAGCGGCAATTGTCTCCGATTTGTAACAAGCCCGTCACAGGCAGGCGGCTGCGGATCAAAAGGCAATCTGCTGTCTGCCTCGGTCACGATACGAACCTCGGTGCCATGTATCTGTCTCGTAAACACCATCCGCTCCGGCACACCCAGTGCGCCGCAGAGGCGGCGATAATTCTCACGCACATTCTCCTGTGCGTCCTCCGTACCTCCGCCGAGGTTCAGGGAGGCATAATCGCCCTCGCTCACGCCGCCCTTCCGCGTGGTAAATCCATGCGTACAGGGCAGCACATCGGCGCACAAATACGGCACGCCGCCGCATTCTCTCTCTGTAAATCCGTCACGCATCACGGCCACAGCAATCCTTATACTTCATAGGCAGGCCGTTCGGGCGCAGCTTTCCGCAGGGGCAGGGGTCGTTCCGGCCGGGCTTTTTCGCTTTCTTGACAGGCTGACGACGTACCGTGCCGTCACCGCCGTTGGAAGCGGTCACAGCATTTTTCACGACGCTGCTGCGCTGGATCGGCGCTTCCTTGCGTACGCGGACGGTATAGATCCGGCGCACAACTTCTTCCCGGATCCCCGCGATCATGGCTTCGAACATATCGAAGCCCTCCTGCTTATACGCATCCACGGGCTTGGTATTGCCATAGCCCCGCAGACCGATGCCCCGGCGCAGTTCGCTCATGGCGTCGATATGATCCATCCAATACTCATCCACCACACGCAGAAGGACCACACGTTCGATCTCCCGCATAAGAGGCACGCCGTTGGGACCGGCCCCGAATTCGCGTTCGCGTTCCTCATAGACCTGTTCCGCACGGGCCAGCAGGCTCTCCCGCAGATCGTCCACGCCAAGTTCCGGCGACCAGGACACATCTCCGCGGCGCAGGAAAAGCTTTTCAAGCGGGGCAAGCCGTTCTTCCAGTTCCGCCGCCGAAGCCGGCATTTCGTTGCCGACCACGGAACCGATCACTTCGGACACCATGCCCATAACGCTCGTCCGCACATCTTCCCCGTCGAGGACCTTGCGGCGCTGTTCATATATCAGATTACGCTGGACGTTCATCACATCGTCGTACTCCAGCGTGTTCTTACGCACCTGGAAGTTGCGGGACTCCACAGTCTTCTGTGACTGCTCGATCGCATTGGTAAGCATCTTATGGTCGATGGGCGTATCCTCGTCCAGCCCCAGAGACTCCATCATGCCCATCACACGTTCGGAACCGAAAAGACGCATGATATCGTCCGTCAGCGCCAGATAAAACCGGCTCTCACCGGGGTCGCCCTGACGGCCGGCGCGGCCGCGAAGCTGATTATCGATACGCCGCGATTCATGTCTTTCCGTACCGAGGATAAAGAGTCCTCCCGCTGCGCGGACGATCTCCGCCTCAGCCTCCGTGGCCTTGCGGTGTTCCGCCATACGCTCCGCATAAAGCTTTCGGGCCGCCAGGACGTTTTCATCCTCCGTCTCGGCATAACCCGTAGCCTCCGCCACAATTTCTTCCTCGAACCCGGCCCGGCGCAGATCGGACCGCGCCATAAACTCGGCGTTGCCGCCGAGCATGATATCCGTACCACGGCCGGCCATGTTGGTGGCGATCGTCACAGCGCCGGATTTACCGGCCTGCGCCACGATCTCCGCTTCTCTCTCATGGTGCTTCGCATTCAGAACGTTATGCGGCACACCGCGCTTCTTCAGCATGGACGAGAGAAGTTCGCTTTTCTCGATGGAAACGGTACCGACCAGAACAGGCTGTCCTTTTGCATGACAGGCGATGATCTGCTCGATGATGGCACGATATTTCCCGTTTTCGTTCTTATAGACACAGTCCTGATGATCAATCCGCGCGAGCGGGCGATTGGTGGGGATCTCCACGATATCAAGATTGTAAATAGCCTGAAATTCCTCCTGCTCGGTCAGCGCCGTACCGGTCATACCGGAGAGTTTGGCATACAGGCGGAAATAATTCTGGAAAGTGATGGTCGCAAGAGTCTTGTTCTCACGCTGGACATCCACATGCTCCTTGGCCTCAATGGCCTGATGCAGGCCCTCGGAATACCGGCGGCCCAGCATGAGACGGCCCGTGAACTCGTCCACGATGATGATCTCGCCGTCCTTGACGACATAGTCGATGTCGCGTTTCATGACACCATGCGCACGGATGGCCTGATTGATGTGATGGCTCAGGGTGGAGTTTTCCAGATCGGAAAGGTTCTCCAGTCCGAAGGCCTGTTCCGCTTTACGGACGCCGCGGGCGGTAAGCGTCGCGGTACGCGCCTTTTCATCGACGACGTAATCGGCATCCAGTCCCTCGTCCTCTTCCGCCTTGTCGTCCACGGAAACACAGACCGCACGGCGCAGACGGGAAACGAAATCGTCCGCCTGCCGATAAAGGTCCGTGGAGGCATCTCCCTGCCCGGAAATGATCAGCGGTGTGCGGGCCTCATCGATCAGGATGGAGTCCACCTCGTCCACGATGGCAAAAGGATGACCGCGCTGGACCATCTGCTCCCGGTAGATAGCCATATTGTCACGCAGATAGTCAAAGCCCATCTCGTTATTGGTGCCGTAGGTAATATCTGCTGCATACGCCTCGCGGCGCTCCGTCGCGGTAAGGCCGTGGACGATCAGTCCCACAGACAGACCCATGAAACGATGTACCTTTCCCATCCATTCCGAGTCGCGCTTGGCAAGGTAATCGTTGACTGTGACAATATGCACGCCCTTTCCCGCCAAAGCATTGAGATAAGCGGGAAGCACGGCGACGAGCGTCTTTCCTTCGCCCGTCTTCATTTCGGCGATCCGACCCTGATGCAGGACGATGCCGCCGATCACCTGAACTCTGAACGGCTTCATACCCAGCACACGCCAGGCTGCCTCACGCACGGCGGCAAAACTTTCCGGGAGAAGATCATCCAGCGTTTCACCTTCTGCCAAACGGGCGCGGAACTCCCCGGTCTTGGCACGCAGTTCCGCATCCGACAGCGCAGCATATTCCGCTTCCAGACTCAGGACCCGGTCCGCCAGAGGATATATTCTTTTCAGCTCTCTGTCCGAGTAGCTGCCAAACAGTTTGTTGAACAGTCCCATACTATCCGCCTTTCCCGGCATTTGCTGTGCCGTTAATAAAATACTATATCATATTTTTTCTCGCAAAAAAAGGGGAATCCCCTCTTTATTTGCAAAATGTCTCCCGTGAAAAGACTTGTTGGGACATGCTGTCCCGTCGTAAAGAACACGTCCGGTTTTACCCGCCTTTACATTGGTCATATTGCTGTTTTTAGAAACAGACTGCAAATTGATTTGAACTGGAGAAAAAATTGTAGTATAATCTAAAGTTGTTCATGTCGGCAGGAGGTGTTTGTCATGACGCAGAACAAAAGGCATGTTTTCGTCTGGAAACTGCTTCGGGTCGTCCTCGGTCCCTGGCTCAGACGAAAATTCGCTTTCACGGTGCAGGAAGTCGATGTACCGGGCCCTTACCTCGTCCTGTCAAACCACAACACGGACTGGGATCCGTTCCTGCTTTCGCTCTGTTTCCCTCAGCACATGTATTTTGTCGCCAGCGAGCATATCTTCCGGTGGCGCTTTCTGAGTCCGATCATCCGCTGGCTGACCGATCCCATCGCCCGTCAAAAGGGCCGCACCGCCGCGGATACCGCGATGACCACTTTACGGCGGCTTCGCCGCGGGTCAAACGTGTGCATTTTTGCCGAGGGAAACCGTTCCTGGGACGGTGTAACGGGTGATATCTTCCCCGCCACGGGCAAGCTTGCCCGCTCCTGCGGCAAAACGGTCATCACCTTCCGTCTGGAAGGCGGTTATCTTTCCAGCCCGCGCTGGGCTCACAGTTCCCTGCGCCGAGGCCGGATGCGTGGTAAACTCATCGGCGTTTATCCGCCGGAACAGCTGCGTGCCATGACGCCCGACGAAGTTTCCGAACTCATCGCCCGTGACCTGCATGAGGACATCTGGGTCAGTCAGCGCACCGAGCCCGTTGCCTATCGGGGCAGTCGGCCCGCCGAACATCTGGAAACGCTCCTGTGCCTCTGTCCCAGCTGCGGACAGATCGGCACGCTGCACAGTGACGACGCGTCCTTCCGCTGTTCCTGCGGTCTGGAAACACATTTTTCGGAATACGGCTTTTTCGAAGGCGGGGAGCTTCCCTTTGAAACCGTGCGTGACTGGGTCCTCTGGCAGGATGCCCAACTGTGCGCAAAGCTGGATAACGCCGAAGAAGATACTCCCCTGCTGAAAGACACCGCCATCCGCCTTACCGAGATTCTCCCCGGACACAAATCCCTGTCCTTCGGTTCCGGTACACTTCTTCTTTTCCCGGATCGTCTGGAGTGGAACGACAGAGTATTCCCCTTCTCGCAGATCTCCGGAGTTTCCCTGCATGCCAACAAGAATCTGGATCTGGGTTTCGGAACACAAAGCTTTGAATTCAAAAGCACCGATGTGTGCTGTTTGAGAAAATACATGACGCTGATCACTTACGCGGCCCAGGCCGCCCGCGCCGCAAAATAACTGGAGGCCCCCATTATGGACTATTCTGCCGCAAATACCGCATTATGGAATGTCGTGATCCAGGTTGGCATCATTTCCATCTCCATCGTTTTCGCCAATTTTCTGCGCCGTAAGCTGTCCTTGATCCGCAGCAGTCTGATCCCGACCGCAGTGCTGGCCGGATTCCTTCTGCTCCTGCTCCGTACGACAGGCATTCTGCATATGGACGCTCACATGCTGGAGATGATCACCTATCATGGCATCGCGCTGGGCTTCATCGCCCTGTCTCTGCGCATGACGGCCCAGGATGAAGCATCAAACGGCAGTCTCATCGGCGCCAAAAGCGGCGCTCTTATCGTCAGCACCTACCTTGTGCAGGCCATCGTCGGTCTGATCATCACACTTTTCCTCTCCTATACGGTCATGCCGGAACTGTTCCGGGCCGCAGGCATTCTGCTGCCGATGGGCTACGGTCAGGGACCCGGTCAGGCCAACAACGTCGGCAGTTCCTATGAAGCGCTGGGCTTTGTCGGCGGACGCAGCTTCGGTCTTTCCCTTGCCGCCACCGGATATCTGGTCGCCTGTCTGGTCGGCGTTACCGTCCTCAATGTGCTGATCCACCGCGGAAAAGTTCACCACACCGATTCGGAAATCATCTCCGGTTCCGTCACGATCGACGTTTTTCAGGACAAGGACGAAATACCCATTTCCGAGTCTCTGGACCGGCTTTCCATGCAGGTCTCGCTCATCATCGGTGTCTATCTTCTCACGTATCTCGCCACCTGGGGCGTGACCAGTGGGATCGCCGCTATCTCCGCCTCCCTCGCCAACACACTGAATTCCCTGCTCTGGGGCTTTAACTTCATCATCGGTTCCGCTCTCGCCATTCTGACCCGTACCGTGATGAAAAAGCTCCGCGGCGCTGGCATCATGCATCGGCAGTACCAGAACAACTATCTGCTGAGCCGCATCTCCGGTTTTGCCTTTGATATCATGATCACCGCCGGCATCGCCTCCATCGAGATCTCCGATCTGCAGAATCTCTGGCTTCCCTTCCTGCTGTTGTCGGTCGCCGGTGCCTTCGCTACCTGGTTCTTCCTTGCTGCCGTCTGCAAAAAGATTTATCCCAACTATTACTACGAGGGACTGATCTCCATGTTCGGCATGCTGACCGGCACTATTTCCTCCGGCGTTCTGCTTCTCCGCGAAATCGACGCCGAATACAAGACACCCGCTGCCGATAACCTGATCCTCGGTTCCAGTTTCGGCATCATCTTTGGCATTCCCGTCCTGCTTTTGGTAGGGCTCGCTCCCAAATCCGATTTGCTCTGCTTCGTCGTGCTCGCGCTCTGTGCTGTATACCTCGCCGGCTTGCTGGCGTTCATCTATAAGGTCAACAGGAGAAAGAAATGAGTACCTTCGGCTTTGATAACGAAAAATACGTAAAACTTCAGTCGGAAAAGATCAAGGAACGCATCGCTCAGTTCGGCGGTAAGCTCTATCTCGAATTTGGCGGCAAGCTGTTCGATGATTACCACGCCTCCCGCGTGCTGCCCGGTTTTCAGCCGGACAGCAAGGTGCGCATGCTCTCGGAGATACGGAATCAGGCCGAGATCGTTGTCGTCATCTCCGCAAATGACATCGAACGCAACAAGCGCCGCGGAGACCTCGGCATCACCTATGACATGGATGCCCTGCGGCTCATCGACGCTTTTCGGGATCGCGGCTTCTATGTCGGCAGTGTCGCCATCACCCATTTCCGCGATCAGCCTGCCGCCAAGCAATTCCAGGAACGCCTGCAAAATATGGGTCTGCCTGTTTACCGGCTGTACTACATACCCGATTATCCGGCCAATATCTCTCTGATCGTCAGTGAGGACGGTTTCGGGAAAAGTGACTATATCCAGACGAAGCGCTCCCTCATCATCGTCACGGCACCCGGTCCGGGCAGCGGCAAAATGGCCGTCTGCCTCAGTCAGCTGTATCATGAGCATAAGCGCGGCATTCCCGCCGGTTATGCCAAATTTGAGACTTTCCCCGTTTGGAATCTGCCGCTCAAGCATCCCGTAAACCTCGCCTATGAGGCTGCCACGGCGGATCTCGACGATGTGAACATGATCGATCCTTTCCATCTGGAAGCGTACGGCGAGACGACCGTAAACTATAACCGCGACGTGGAGATTTTCCCGGTGCTGACCGCCATGCTCAGCCGTATTGCCGGAAAATGTCCCTATAAGAGCCCCACGGACATGGGCGTCAACATGGTCGGCTGCTGCATCTCCGATGATGAGATCTGCCGCAGAGCGTCCATACAGGAGATCATCCGTCGGTACTATGCCGCCGCCTGTGAGCTTCGTCAGGGCATGCCCTCGCAGGACGCCGTGTTCAAACTGGAACTTCTCATGAATCAGCTCGGCATCACCTGTCTGGACAGGCCCCCTGTCGGTCCCGCGCTGGAAAAGGCACGGATCACGGAAGAACCGGCTGTTGCCATGCAGCTGCCGGACGGACGGATCGTCACCGGCAAAACCACCGACCTTCTCGGTTCCTCCTCGGCCTGTCTGCTCAACGCGCTGAAAACCCTCAGCGGGATCTCCGATGAGGTGCTGCTCATCTCTCCGGAGGTCATTGAGCCAATCCAGAAGCTCAAGGTCGACAACATGGGCAACCAGAATCCCCGTCTGCATACGGATGAAGTCCTGATCGCACTCTCCATCTGCGCTGTAAACGATCCGCTGGCCGCCCGGGCGCTCGAACAGCTGCCCCATCTCGCCGGAAGCGAGGCACATGCCAGCGTCATTCTCTCCCGCGTCGATGAAAATGTCTTTAAAAAGCTCGGCGTCAACGTCACCTGTGAGCCGAACTACGAAACGCAGAAATTTTTCCATCAATGATCCCCCAACAATTCCCGAGGTGAATACCTTATCGGATTTTTTGAAAGGAATGACCGATATATGAGACAATTACTTCTGGGCAACGCCGCTGTTGCACGCGGCCTCTACGAAGCAGGCTGCCGCTTTGTATCCTCCTATCCGGGAACGCCCTCCACGGAGATCACGGAGGAAGTCGCAAAGTACAAGGAAATTTATGCCGAATGGGCGCCCAACGAAAAGGTCGCCTTTGAAGCTGCTGCCGGTGCCTCCATCGGCGGTGCGCGCGCTTTCGCCGCCATGAAGCATGTCGGCCTGAATGTCGCCGCCGACCCTCTTTTCTCCATCAGTTATACCGGCGGCCGCGCAGGCCTTGTTCTTTCCGTTTCCGATGACCAGGGCATGGCCTCCTCTCAGAACGAGCAGGACTCCCGCCACTATGCCCGTGCCGCCAAGCTTCCCATGCTGGAGCCCTCCGACTCTCAGGAAGCCAAGGACTTCGTAAAGACCGCTTTTGAGCTCTCCGAGGAATATGAGACCCCCGCGCTGCTGCGTATGAGCATCCGCGTGGATCATTCTCAGAGCATCGTGGAACTCAAGGAACGCGAGGAACGTCCGCTTATCCCGTATGAGAAGGATATGCGCCGTTTCGTCATGCTCCCCGCCAATGCCATCGGACGGCATGTCGTCGTCGAGGAAAATATGGCAAAGCTGCAGGAACTTGCCGAAACCTCGTCTATCAACCGTGAGGAAATGCGCGACACCTCCATCGGTTTTGTCACGGCCGGCATCTGCTATCAGTATGTTCGTGAAGCTTTCCCGGACGCCAGCGTCCTGAAGCTCGGCATGGTCTGGCCCCTTCCCGTGGAGCGCATCCGCGCCTTCTCCGAGAAAGTGGATCGCCTCATCGTCGTGGAAGAACTTGATCCCTTCATCGAGGATCACTGCCGCAGCCACGGCATTCGTGTCGACGGCGGCAAGGATCTTACCGGTCTGCAGGGCGAACTGAGTCAGTCCAAGCTGGCTGCCGCTCTGGGTCAGGCCGCGAAGCCCTCCCTCGACTTCGGCGAACCGGTCCCGCCGCGCCCGCCCGTGCTCTGCCCCGGCTGCCCGCACCGCGGAACCTTCTATACGCTGCACAAGATGAAGCTCACCGTGTTCGGCGACATCGGCTGCTATACGCTCGGTGCCCTCGCGCCGCTCGCCGCCATGGATACGACGCTCTGCATGGGCGCTTCCATCTCCGCCCTGCACGGCTTCAACACCGTCCGCGGCGCGGAAAGTGCGAAGTCCTCCGTCGCTGTCATCGGCGACAGCACCTTCATGCACTCCGGCATTACAAGCCTGACGGATATCGTCTACAACAAGGGTATCTCGACGGTCCTCATTCTGGATAACTCCATCACCGGCATGACCGGTCATCAGCAGAATCCCACCACGGGTCTGACGCTGAAGGGCGAGGTCACCGCCGCTGTCGACCTGGAAAAGCTCTGCGAAGGGCTGGGCATTCGCCGCATACGCATCGCTGATCCCGGCGATCTCAAACAGCTGGAGACCGTGCTCCGCGAGGAACTGGCCTGCGAAGAACCTTCTGTGATCCTGGTCCGCCGTCCCTGCGCTCTGCTGCCGCAGGTGCGCGCACTGAAAACGAAGCCTCTCAAGGTCGATCCCGAGCGCTGCAAAAGCTGCCGCGCCTGCATGGCCATCGGCTGCCCGTCGCTCCGCTTCGAAGGAAAAGCGGCCATCGATCCCACCCAGTGTGTGGGCTGCGCCCTCTGTGAACAGCTTTGCAAATTCGGCGCCATCGTAAAGGAGGCGGATTGACATGACGGATACAAAAAGCATCATGATCGTCGGTGTGGGCGGCCAGGGCACTCTGCTGGCTTCCCGCGTACTTGGCAGTGTGCTGACTGCGCAGGGCTTTGACGTCAAAGTCAGTGAAGTCCACGGTATGTCCCAGCGCGGCGGCAGTGTGGTCACCTATGTCCGCTACGGTGAACAGGTAAGCTCTCCGGTCGTGGATCGGGGCGAGGCCGACTGCATTCTGGCTTTCGAGCGTCTGGAAGCCGCTCGCTGGCTCCCCTGGCTGCGCAAGGGCGGAAGCCTTCTCATCAATGACCAGCGCATCGATCCGATGCCTGTCATTACGGGTGCCATGACTTACCCGGATAACATTCTGGAAAAGATCCGTGACCTGGGCGCGGAATTTGTTGCGGTGGACGCTCTGGCGGCTGCACTGGAAGCCGGCGACGCACGGGCTGTGAACGTTGTGCTGCTCGGTCTGCTCTCCACGCGCCTGCCCTTCCCGGAGGAAGTCTGGCAGGATGCCCTCGCAGCCTGCGTAAAGCCCCGTTTCCTGGAGATGAACCGTAAGGCTTTCGCCCTCGGACGGGCACTTCAGTGAACCCCGCCGTACGGCCCGGACAGGGCTTTCTCAAGGAAATCAACATCAAAGCCGATATGCCCACGGCATCGGACGCCGTCCGTCGGGTGACCTATAATATCCGCAACGGCAAGGACTGGGGCTGCACCGCCATCAAGTTCATTCACGGCTACGGTTCCACCGGCCGCGGCGGCCGCATCCGCACGGAGGTACGCCGCTATCTGGAAGACCAGAAACGCCGCGGTCTTATCCGCGACTATATCCCGGGTGAGAACTTCACCATTTTTGATGAATCCACCCGTGCGGCTTTCGCCCTCTGCGACGCCCTGCGCCGCGATTCCGACCTTGAGCATCATAACAACGGCGTTACCATTGTCATCCTGTAAATGAAAAGCAGCCGGATAAGTACCAAGTCTTTTCCGGCTGCTCTATTTTTTATTCCGCATACGAAAAAGACCGCCTTGAGCGGTCTTTTTCGTATGTCTGCTCTGTTTCTTCGGACATCAGCGCTCGCTGGGCTGCGCCGGCGTATCCCCAAAGATCAGATCATCTATATCCTGTTTCATTATCCCAACCCCCTTGCAGCATATACAGCTATACTATGCGGCAGCGGGCAAAAGGATTCCGTTTTTTCAAATCATTTTTACGTCTTCCGGAGAGTGACGGAGACGATCTCCGGACGATTAAAGACCCTCGGTACAAAGATACTGTTTCCCAATCCGGCGGAGACGACCATGGTGTACCGTCCGCTCTCAAACAGGCCGGCATCATATTCCGGGAACCAATCCCTGTCTGTGCCAAACAGGCCGCCGAAAAAAGGCAGACGGACAATGCCGCCGTGACCGTGACCGCAGAAAATGACATCCACATCCAGCGCGGGATATTTCTCCACCCAATCGTTTCGATGTCCCAGCAGGATGGTAAAGGTCTCCGGATACGCCGCGCGGGCAAGCTCGACCAGTTCGTCGGGCCGAAGCATCTCCGCCCAGGCGTTCGGATCTTCCACACCGGCAAGGACGATCGCCGCATCGCCGCGCTCCCGGAGTTCAAACTCATTGCGCAGATAGCAGACACCGGACGATTTCAGGACCTCGGTCAGTTCCTCCATGCTCCGGCTGGCCCAGTCATGGTTTCCGCTTACAAAGTACACGGGCGCAAGCTCCGTGAGGCCTTCCACGAGGACTTTGAGTTCAGGCAGTTCCTCCTCGGTTTTCCCTTCGTCCAGAAAGTCCCCGGTAAGAACGATCAGGTCCGGCTCTTCTCCGGCAACCTTCCCGATAAGTCCTTTGTTCCCCTCGCCGAATTCGGAACCGTGCAGGTCCGAGAGCTGAACGATGCGATAGCCGTCAAAAGCGGCGGGAAGATCGTCCTCCCAAAGCGTATACCGGCTGACGGAAAGCAGATACCGGGATGTCAGGAGCACCGCACAGCAGAACAGAAACAAAGCCGGCACAAGCAGTCGTCGGACAGAGTGTTTTTTCCGTTTTTTCTCCATCAGGCTTCCAGATCGCGAATGTAAATGGGCCGGACATGCGGGTCAGCGGTGGGACGCACCTCCACCTCGAACCGGGGAAGGTTCTTCAGCATTGTGGAAAGCTTTCCAAACCCATAACTGCGCGGGTCAAAGTCAGGCTTTTTCTTAATAATGAGATTTCCCAGATTGGACAGATCGATGTAGCCTTCGTCATCCGCAAGGTCCGCCACGGAGTTGGCGATGAGGTTAACGATCTTGTCGGGGACCCGTTTCTCGGGTGTTTTTTCCACCGCGGCGGATTTGTTGGCAGAGTGTCGATCCGCATTCTTTTTCTGCTGTTCCGTCTTCTGACGTTTGGCAGTACCGGCAGCTTTCCGGGCACGCTCACGGATCACTTCCAGATAGATGAACTTATCACAGGCCACGATAAAGGGATTGGGCGTTTTCCGCTCACCCATTCCGATAACGTACATCCCGGCTTCACGCAGCCGGATCGCCAGCCGGGTGAAATCCGAGTCGGAGGACACCAGCACAAAACCGTCCGTGCTGCCCTTGTACAGTATGTCCATGGCGTCAATGATCATAGCAGAGTCCGTGGAATTCTTTCCGGAGGTGTAACTGTACTGCTGGATCGGGGTCACCGCGTTCTCCAGCAGACAGCTTTTCCATCCCCCGATATTGGGAGAAGTCCAGTCGCCGTAGATCCGCTTGATGGTAGGTGTGCCGTAAATGGCGATTTCCTCCATCGCATTTTTCAGACAATCACGGGGAGCGTTGTCCGCATCTATAAGCACCGCAAGGCGCAGGTTTTTCAGTTCACTGCTTTGTGAGGCCATTTTATCACATCGCTTTCATAAACTCGGCGTCAGTCCGGACGTGGGATGGAGCTCCGCCCTGTACAGCTTATTCTCCCACTGCACGCAATATCCGGCAGACCGGTTCGATATTCCGGGAACGGGTTCGTTCATCGTTCCTCTTCTGTCAGGGAAAGGACTATATGCTGCGCCATGAGAAGTCCGGCTGCGGCCGGGACCCAGACAAGACTGCCGGGGACACTTCTTCGTCCGGGAGGCGGAGCTTCCGTCTGAGCCGGTTCAAGCGCTTGTTCGGGGCTGAACACCACCGGCAGGTGGAGAATATCCCGGCGCCGCAGTTCCCTGCGGATAACGCGCGCCAGAGGGCAGCCTTCCGTCTGCGAGAGATCACACAGGCGAAAGAGGGAGGCATCCGTTTTGTTGCCCGTACCCAACGCGGATATTATCGGTATATCCCTTTCCCGCGCCGTGCAGATAAGATCCAGCTTACAGGCAACCAGATCAATAGCATCCGCGATATAATCCATCGGAAGGGAGAAAAACTGTTCCCTCGTGTCGGCCTCATACCGACCGACACACGGCAGGACCTCCGTATCCGGGCTGATATCCCGGATGCGCTCCGCCATGACCTCGGCCTTCGGACGTCCGACGGTGGATTCCAGCGCAACAAGCTGTCGGTTGATATTCGTCCGGCTCACGGTATCCTGATCTATCAAAATCAGCGAACCCACGCCGGCCCGGGCCAGCGCTTCCGCGCACCAGGACCCTACGCCGCCCAGCCCGAACACCGCCACACGGCTCTTCCGCAGGCGCTCCATGGCCCGCTCTCCCAAAAGCATCTCCTCACGGAGAAAACGCTCGTCCATCGCATCTCCTTCTCCGGATACAAAAAGTTTCCCGGTGGCTTAAAGCCCGCGGCGTTTAGGCCGCGGGCTTTAAGCTTGTTATTTCCCGGAAACTCAGCCGGATATCATTCTGTAAGTCAGGGTAGACATTTCCTTATTCGCAAACCAGAGCGGAACGGAAGACGTCTTCGCCTCAAACGGAGCAACCAGTTCTTCGTTCCACGCCGAGAAGTCCTCGGTACGCAGAGCGCTGTCTGCCAGAACGTGACGGTAAAGCGGACCGTCTCCCACGTAGTAGATCAGGTGGTATCCCGTGTAGTTCGTACTCTCGGAGTAAACGATCTCGGTGTAGCCCGGCTCATGACCGGCGAAGCAGAACTCTTCGAAAGGCGCTACCATATCACCAATCGCGATCTTCTCGTACAGACCGCCCTCCGTATTGGAGCCTTCATCTTCGGAATACTTGTTGGCCAGCTCGGCAAAGCTCTCTTCGGTGGCTTCGCCGTTCTTCCACTCATCATAGATCTCTTCCAGCTCAGCAAGAGCAGCCTGCTTCTCTTCTTCGCTCAGCTCGCCGTCCTCATCCGCATCTTCCACATTGATGAGGATATGACGGACATTGGCTGTGTTGTAACGGTTATCATCCTGTCCGATGTAGTAGATCGCATAGTCGCCCTCGCCGGACTCGGCAACGTGAGTATCACCTTCCACGCGGCCATCCTCACCGAGCCATTCGGAATACAGGCTGGACACGCTGGTAATGGGCGTGCTGAGTTCCGTGGCTTCTTCTGCCAGTTCTTCCGCCAGCGTCTCGAAGCTCTCACGGCTCTCGGCCTTCGCGATCTCCTCAGCGATCTCCCGAGCAGCCTTCATCGATTCGGCAGTCTGCTCCTCGGTGACTTCATCCGGCTCGCCATCGCCGTCAAGGTCAGTCTCCTCAGCCGTGCCGTCAACAAAGACATACAGGAACTCGACCAGATCGTAAGTCTCGGCGTTCTCCTGATAGTACTTCTCCAGCTCCTCATCGGTGTAGCTGTAGCTGTCGTACTGATCCTCGGCATAGGCAGCGGCGATCAGGCTCTTTTCCATCATGCTGCGGACGGTTTCCTCATCCACACCACGTCCGAAATTGGCAGCCAGGAACTTGTCCAGCGTATAGCCGTACAGTTCGGCATACTCCTGATACATCTCAACGTACTCGTCGATAGTCGCCTGATCCTCTTCCGAGAGGCTGTAGCCCGCGCTCTTGGCCGCACTGTACTGCGCGGTCAGAGTCTGCAGGTTCTGCAGTGCGGAGGACTCAAAGTAGTCCGCCCAGGTCCCTTCTTCTATCATGGGGCAGTCCTGCTCGTCCAGAGGCTTCGTTACGTCGATCAGCCAGGAGAGATAGGAACTGTACTGATTATGGAAGTTATTGAACGCAGTGATATACACATACTCATAATCCGCTGCATTATAGTCCTCGTCACCGGACTGCACGGCCGTTACTCCGGTATAGAAGATATTGGAGTTCATAACGATCGTAAACACCGCGAAAAGAACGAGCAGCACGCCGGCAATGATATAATTCCTGCGTGTTCTCTGCTTTTTCTTATCCTCTTCCAGCTTAGCCAGGTACTTTTTCTCGCTGACTTCCGGAGCGAGTTCCCGACGGTTTTTCTTTTCCTGAGAAGAACTCATCTTATGACCTTCCTTTACACATAACTGTCGTCCGAATATTATATACCATTATCCGGATGGTTTCAAGCGTTTATTTTCTCTCTGTTCCGCCCAAACGGGCCTTCAGCCTGTTTACGGTCTCCGCAGAAACACCGCACGCGGCGACAAACCCGTTTATACCGCCGTATTGCTTATCGAAGTGATCCAGCAGTGTCTCCATATTGGCCGGAGCCGTGCTGAAAAACGGCGCGTCCAGAGACGTTCCCGCGGCGATATGCCGGTCCGGCAAAAGATACTTGACATAGATGGGAAGCAGATAGCACTGGCTGACACAGTAATCCGCCACGATGTCCTCCCGTGCAACGCCGCAGAGGCCCAGCAGCACTGCCGTCACGATCCCTGTGCGGTCCTTCCCTGTCGTACAGTGAAAGAGCGCCGCTCCCCGCGCGCCGGCCAGCGTATCCAGAACAGTCTTCATCCAGTCCTTGTGCGACTCCGCCATTACGATGTACTGATCGCCCCAAAAGAAGCCTTTTTCAAATGCGGAAGGATAATTGTTCTGCCCGCCTGCGGCAGCTTCATCAAACATGGGAATATTTTTATATTCCAGCCAGCTCTCCCGTGCGAAGGGATCAGGCCGTCCCTTGATCTCAAAGCTTCCGCGGAGATCCACCGCGAGCGACAAATCATAGTCCCGCAGTGTCTGACGGTCCTTTTCGCTGAGTTCCTCCGGGATCGCAGAGCGAAGGAACACACCATATTTCGTCGTTCCGCCGTCCTCCATGGGCCAGCCGCCCAGATCCCGAACATTCAGGATCGTCTCCAGCTTCAGTCTCCGATATGCCTCCATGTCCCCGCCTCCTCTGCACACATTGGATGTGTCTCTGTTATATCATATCCGAAACATCAAAAGTAAAAGTTTTATGAAGTTCCGATGTCTTTCGAAGAATTTCGACAGCTCACGTTCCCACTTAGTGGAAAAAAATGTTCATATGTCGAAAAAGTGTTTGTTTTCCGGGCTTTTTTCCCGATCACAAGCCTGTTTTCACCATTTTTCATCCGTCTGCAGCTGTGTATAAAGCTTTTCTGACGCATTGTAAGGCTGCGGAAGATATCGTATGGATGAAATTTTCGGTCCGGAGATCCCGTACTTTGGATTATACCCAAAAAGATTTATGTACCGCGGGAAATCGTCCAGTTCTTTTTCCCTCTCAAACAACAGTTCCAGTGTTGCCTTCGCATCATCGATCGCCCGATGGGTATTCTGCGTATGAAGCTCATATTCCCTTACGGCATCGCAGAGCTTATGCGGATAAGGCCGCCTGTCCTTATAAACGGTCAGCGCATCGAGCATCCGGATATTCCCGAGCGCCTGTGCCAGCCCCATCTGCCGGAGAAGATAATACAAAAAGCACATGTCAAACTGCGCATTATACGCAACGACGAGCGGTTTCGGCCTTTGCAGCATCCCCGCCAGCCTCTTCGCCGCTTCCGCCTTGGAAACGCCCTCATCCAGAAGCTGTTCCTCCGTGATGCCTGTAAGCTC
>JAUMXS010000072.1:6112-6345 GCA_030528965.1 Eubacteriales bacterium | reverse complement strand
GATCACATCGCCGTCGCGTAGCTGATAGCGGCTGCAGCCGTAGTTGGGAAACCACTCATTGACCTTGTACATCCAGCCGGACAGTTCACCAACGTCAAACTCATAGAGGTTGTTGATACCCTCGATGTAGGCGCTGTTGTAGATGGGGGTATTCTCAAACTCCATGTGGATCTTCTGCTGTTTGCACACACGCTGGAGTACATTGAACACGCTCTCGCCCTCGTAAAAGGTTA
>JAUMXS010000072.1:0-6102 GCA_030528965.1 Eubacteriales bacterium | reverse complement strand
CGGTCATGGGCCGCAGTATCCAACCATCCACAGGAACAAGATCTTGTTTTGCAGAGTCACAGAGATCCATATTATTGTTGATGGTAGAGCAGCTGATGGAGATGGTGCAGGTATAGGCGGTGCTGCCGATGGTTACATCCTGTGGCTCCACGGGCAGGGGCTTTCCCTCCGGGACAGGATCGGTCAAATACTTATCCTTACCGGTTTCGGGGTTAATCTCCATCGTGGGCTGGGTAGGTGTCGGCGTAGGAGTGGGTGTCGGCGTAGGGGTAGGAGTAGGTGCGGGCGTTTGTTCAGGTGCCGTACTCTGCTCCGGTGGTGTTGTTTGTTCCGGTGTAGCTGCCGGTGTGTTTTCCGGTTTTGCGCTCACATCCGGTGCAGGTGTGGTCGTTACTTCGGGCGTTTTATCG
Source organism: Eubacteriales bacterium (assembly GCA_030528965.1). Classification (GTDB taxonomy): domain Bacteria; phylum Bacillota; class Clostridia; order Oscillospirales; family Oscillospiraceae; genus JAUMXS01. The sequence continues at coordinate 5,692 of JAUMXS010000072.1, read as the reverse complement.
GGGACAGGCGTGGGATTTACTTCCGGTGTTGTGCTGACAGTCGGTTCATTTCCACCAACTTCCCAACCTTTGGAGCCGGGAGCGTTGCCGCCGAAATAAAATGCCGCAGCAAGTACCGCTACAACGAGTATGGGAACTATGATCTTCCATTTATTTTTTTGAAACCACATATTTGCAGCCTCCCTTACAGAAGCTTGGCGCTGCCAAGCAGATTGTAAAGCATCTGGGCGATCTCGCAGCGCAAAATGGCGCGGTTCGGCTCCGCATTCAGGTCGCTCTGATCCAGAATGTCCTCGCCGTAGCAGAAGGCCATACTTTCTCTGGCCCATTCACCAATGCTCATATAATCGCCAAACTGAGCCAGAACATTGAGGATCTCATACGTTTCCAGTTCGGTATCCATACCGCAGAGTTTGGCAGCACGTGCAACCATGGCTGCGGCTTCCTGACGGGTGATGGTGCCTTCAGGGTCAAAAGTGTTTGCGGTTCTGCCGTTGACAATGCCGTAAGTATAGGCTGCGCCGACATAGGAGGCATACCAGGAACCAGCCTTAACATCGGAAAAGTTGTTGGTGGTCATCAGAGGAAGACCCAGGCCGCGCACAACGATGGTTGCAAACTGGGCACGGGTCATGGTGTCGTTGGGGCCAAAGCTCGTTTCGTTGTATCCCGTAATGATGCCTCTGGATGCCAGCGCCTCGATAGCAGGTTGGTTCTTATGGGCGGAAATGTCAGCAAATGTGGTACCAGGTGCGGTAATGGCAACCTTGTTGACATCTGCGTGCTTTCCGGGCAGACCAACGGTGTTGTCCACACCTGCGTTGCCGGAAACACGGATGATGCAGTCGCTCATGCGATAGAGGCTGTTTTTGCCCTGCATGGCACGCATCACGGCTACAATGCCGTAAAAGCCCTGTTCCGCTGCCATCTGATCACTGCCGCTTCCGTCAGAGGTGTGGCGGAAACTTCCGTCGTTATTGCGATAGGTCATGAGATTGTCCAGAAGTGTGTTGCCGTTCTTTGTAAAACGGCTGTCCTCAATATCAATGCCAAGCTCACACAGAGCCACGATGACCTGAACAACGCTCTCGGAGTTCGCAGTACCCCAGCTTGCGAAACCACCATCGGTATCCTGCATCTTGCTCAGACAGGTCAGCGCCTTATCCGTGGCGGTTTTTACATCAGACTGGCTCTGATACTTGGCCAGAGCCTGCAGTGCCATACCGGTAATATCCGGGTCGGAAGGACTGTTGCCACCTTTGGAGGTAAGGTTCCAACCACCGTCGTTGTTCTGGCGGGAAAGGATCTCGTCAATATACATCTGGCGGGTGGCCTGAGTTTTGGCCTCTGCGTTGACAGGTATATCATAGTTGCCGCTGTCCAGCGCAATCAGCGCCCAGATGGGGCCGTTGATGCCCTGCCAGATGGTCTTTTCGAAGTCGCCAAGGGCAGTCAGCAGATTATATCCCGCAACGTTGGTGGGATCGGCACCGATAGCGGTGAGTGCCACGGTCACGCGGGAGTATTCCGTGTACTTTTTCTTGTGCAGCACGCCCTTGCAGGACTCTACGTAATCCTCCACGGTGGCGTAATAATCGTCCCAGTACTCCTGGGGAACATCATAACCGCTGCGGGCAAGGCCGATGACGGCCCACTCACCGCCGATGGAACCCACCTGGGGCGTCTTGACCGCGCCAAGCATATATTCTGCGCTCTTGGTGACAGCAGAGGTAATTTCTTTCTCTGTTGCTGCCATTGCCGGGACACAAATACTCAGCATCAGGATCACCGCCAGTAGCAGGCTTATGCTTCTTTTTCTCAGTTGTGCCATGTTTTTATCCTCCTGTATGTTTTCGGCGTTTGGTTTCCGCCGTGATTTACTTTGTTCTGTTTTCTTTCCAGTATCTTGCCATGAAGCGCAGTTCCGCCTTATTCAGCGGTGGGATGTTCATCAAGGCAAGGCCCTTTTTGATGTCGCCAAACTTTCCAAGGTACACACACGGCTCTGAGGACAGCTCCGGGGGCATACCGCTTTCCCGCGCCTGTGTGCAGATACCTTCAATAACGGCTTTATCTTCCTCCGTGTAGGCCCTGCCGCGTTCCTCCAGCCACCTGTAATATGGTTCGGAACTGACACGCTCCGGCCAGTCGGGAGGCCATTTCGCCTGCTGCGTCATTGCCTTTTGTCGAGACCTCGCTTTGGCTTTTGCTTTGGCCAAATCACCAAAGCGCCAGGATAAATACAGCTTATATACATGGTGTATTTTCTCCCAGTCGGGAGAATGTCCGTGGTGTTCCATGTAGGTTATAAGGAAGTCCAACAGTTCGTCACCTGAATAGCTGGCATATATCTGCCGCCCGGTTGGACTGCCCGGATGGTAGTAATCCCTAAAAGCGGGATCACACCACCCGGCCTCAAAGCCGTTCAAGCGTGTCTTTTCATTGCGCTGAGCCAAAATATACTTTGCTTTGGTCAATTCCTGCTTTGTCATGCGGACAGTTACCATGTTGTTATGCATAAAATCTCTTCCTCTATGAAAAGATGGAGTTTCTGTTTTAGGGTGCATTTGTCTTTGAACTCAATTTCTTCGTTATATAGGCATAGCCGTCAGGCGAGTGGGGCAGCAGACAATTACTGCAATCCTTGACGCCTGACTGCGTATAGGTGAAATTGCCGCCGCAGGAGCTACCCAGACTGTACAGCGGACAGTAGCAGAACATACAGTTGAAGTCCTCTGTATCCCCATCCTTGTGACAGGGGAAATAGCGGCAATTCCGGTTTACAAAATATGTATGGTCATTTTCTCTCATAGTGATGCTCCTTTGCGTGAGCGAAACAGAAAACAGCTCCGTTCCTTGACCGATGGAAACGGAGCCAATTTGCTTCTTATCTATCCCACCGGTTCAACAATGCAAGGGCGCCGACTTTGACGGCGGAGGCAGGTCCGTTCTGAGTTTCACAGAATTACTCTTGCATCAAACAGTATTGAATTATTCGGCGGTGACCGACCTGCGAACATCTGTCGCAGGTCGGTTCGCCAGGGAGTTGTATGCTCTCAGCCTATGCCGGACTGTGAACATAAGGGAAAACTTACTTTGCCAGATAACGGTACAGGAAGGTCACCATCTGACCGCGGGTGCAATCTGCATCGGGGCTAAAGGTGGTGTCAGAAGTACCGTTGGTGATCTTCTGATCGGCTGCCCAGATGACAGCGTCGTTGTAGTAGGCATCGGCCTTCACATCTGTGAAATCATGGCTGCCGCTGACAGAAGGAGTCTTGGCACTGCGGTACAGGAAGGTCGCCATCTGTCCACGGTTGCAAACTGCATCGGGACTGAAGGTGGTATCGCTGGTACCGTTGGTGATGCCGTTCTCGATAGCCCAAAGCAGAGCTTCGTAGTAGTAAGCATCCTTATCCACATCGGTGAAGACGCAGGTGGTGGACTTTGCTTTGGGTTCACCGGCAGCGCGCCAGAGGAAGGTTACCATCTGAGCACGGGTGCAGCTTGCAGCAGGGCTGAAGGTAGTATCGGAGGTGCCGTTTGTGATACCCTTTTCCACAGCCCACTTGACGGCATCATAGTAATAATCCGTATCCTTTACGTCGGTGAAGCCGGTATCAGGATCTACTTTTTCTTCTTCATCCTTGTCGGAGGGGCTGTCGGGAACGTCAGAACCGCTTATGGGAAGTGCGCCGCCCTTGCCGCCTACACGATCGGGAGCCATGAGCCATCCGTTCCAATAGTTCTTTTCACTGGTGGATTCCTGGGGCCACTGACCGCCGCCGATAGCAGACCAGTCTTCAACCTCCCAGGCATAGTCGTTGACATAGTGCCAGACAACCACATCACCGTCACGCAGCGTCTGCTGACGCAGACCGAAGCCGGGGTGACTGCCATTGATGGTGTACATCCAACCGGAGCGATTGCCGTTGGTGAACTCACTGAGTTCATATCCGGACGGAGCATAGATAGTGGCAACATAGTTGTTTTCGGCACCGACCTGAGTAAGACCGGCATCATTCATAGCTTCCACGAACAGATCGTAGACTGTGCTGCCCTTGTCCATTTCATATGCGGTAGTGGCAACCCAGGTAACATAGTTGGGTCTGTATACGACCGTTCCCAGATCAACATCATCTTCAGCAAGTTCCGCACCGATCAGGCGGAAGCTTACATTGATGGTATTGTCCACAACAGGACCGCCGGAGCCGCCCTTGAGTTCCTGCAGTCTTGCTTCTGCTGCGGTCAGCACAGCATAGTTACTGACCTGAGACTGCAGCGCAGCGGGCAGCGCATTGTAGGCAGCGCGGGCTGCATTGATCTGGTTTTCCTTTGCCAGAGTAACTTCGCCGATGGCGGCGATCAGCTCCTCCACCTCGGCCACATCTTCATCACCGGCAACGCTGCTGACCATGGTCAGATAGTAGATGACCGGCTGGCTTTCGCCCTTCTGGGCAAGAACGCGAACGATACGGCCACTAACTACGTTCTCTTCGTTGTAGGTGCCATCCTGATCGTTGTTGATCCAAACATAACCGCCGTCCAGCGCAGCAGTGACCTCGATGGTGCCGGACATGGGAACCTCATAGGTGTAAACACCGTCTTCAAGCTCAAGTGCTTTGCCGTTTACAGTGATGACGGGAGCCTCGGTGGTGCCGACAGACGCAGCCTCACCGGTGGTGCGGGTGATAGCGGTGATCTCGGGGGAAACTTCGCCGACGGCGACACCGATGCTGGCATTATAAATCTTGACATATTTAACAGAGTCAAGCTTTACGGGCATGCCGTTTTCATCAACGGCCCAGCTGATATCGAAGCCGTCGCCATAAGCTCCGCCTTCGTCATAGCGCAAACCGTCGCTGGCGTAGCGGTAGGGGTTGCCGGGCTTGTCAAAGTCGGAGGTGGAGTTGGGATGCACATCGGCATAGCCCCAGGAACCTGCGCCTTTGATCATGGTGCCGCTCAGAGTCAGTTCAGCGGAATCGTAGATGTCAGCGGCGTAGTTGCCCTCAAAGAGGTAGTTATCAGCAACAGGATAGTTGGGCTGGGGATGATAGCCGTTAGAGATGTAGGTGCCGCCGCCGCCCTGATTGTCCGTATAGGGTACGTTGGAGGACTCATAGGGGCTGAAGTCAGGGTTGGGGTTTAGATAGGTGACTTCGTAGTTCCAGACGGTGTCTGCATCATAATGCTTGGAACCGGCCAGAGCGTACCATGTCTCGCCATCCTGAGAGACCATGACGCCGGCGGGCTCGGAGTTGCCGTAGAAAGCGTTGCCGTACACGGTGAAGTCGACGCCGTACTTATTCTTGTCGCTGTTCTGGATAGGCTCGTCGAACTCATAGGTGATGAAGCCGCCGAACCAACCGAGGGAGTAACCGGGCTGGGCGTAGTTGCTTCTGCCGGCCTGCTCGGGGGTAGCGCCGTAAAGGGTGGTATCCCAGCCGTCTCCCCAGCCCTGAGCGCCCAGCGTACCGGTAGTGGTCTGGCTGTGCTCATTGACAAACTGGCCGGGTGCGGGCATAACAGCCCAAACACGATTGGCGGAGAATGCCTGACGCTCCTTGATCGTCAGATAATATTTGTAGGTCTGGCCCTCATAGCTGACATCAATGGTGTACTCGGTGTCCTTCACAAGGCCTTCTGCGGTGGCGCTGCCGGTGCCGGTGACGCCGTTGAACACAACGGT
>JAUMXS010000071.1 GCA_030528965.1 Eubacteriales bacterium | reverse complement strand
CCGTTGAAAGCATGGAAAACACCGTACCGGAGGATCTTTCCTCCCCCGACTTTGTCATACAGCTCAAAGACGGGAACTATATCTATGAGGTGATCGCCGAATGGTCTCATTCGGAAAAGTACGGCGGCACAGCACGGTACAGTTTCTATACCACGACCGTCAGTTTGGAACCGCATACATTTTAAGTTTCCGCCTGGCTTTGCTTTCCGGCAAACAGGAACCGGCAGTTCTGTAAATTTGATGCAAAAGGCCAATATAATAAAACATGGAACAGGCAGTTTCTGCCTGTCGGCAAATCATCATCCCGGAGGTATCCCCATGAAAAAACTTTGCATGATTCTCTTTTGCTGTATTTTCTGTCTGAATCTCGCCGCCTGCGGCGGAACCACAACCACTCCGACAGCTTCTCCGGAACCTGTTGTTTCGGCCAGCCCCGAAAACGTTCCGACCGAAGACCAGTTTGTTTTTACCCGCGAAAACTTCCCTCGTCTGGACGGCTCCACCTCTCTGGTCCCGCTGGCGGAGGCTGTTGCCGCCGTTCTTCTGGGAGAAAGCCGTGAGGAAGCGTCCGATCTCATCAGTTTCAACCGCACCACCCAGTCCTACCGCAATCTCATGTGGGACTCCTGTGATCTGATCATTGCCGCAACTCCGGCAGACACCATTTACGATGAGTATGCGCTCCATCGGTTTGAATACGACATGGCACGCATCGCTTCCGATGCGCTTGTCTTTGTCGTCAGCGCCGACAACCCCGTTGACAGTCTCACCGTCGACCAGATCCAGCGCATCTATACCGGTGAGATCACCAACTGGAGTGAAGTCGGCGGCAACGACGTTGAGATCATCCCCTTCCAGCGCAATTCCGAGGCCGGCAGCCAGACCGCCATGCTCCGGCTGGTCATGGATGGTCTGGAGATCATGGATCCCCCGTCCGAATATATTATTGAATCCATGGCCGGTCTGATGGAAGCCGTCCGGAATTTCGACGGCTCCGAGGGTGCCATCGGCTACAGTGTGTACTACTATGCCAACGACATGCGCATGGCCGAGGGTCTCAAGATCCTGTCCGTCGAGGGCGTGCAGCCGGAGCCTTCCACCATCGCGGACCAGAGTTACCCCTTCCTTGCCGCCTACTATACCGTCATCGCAGCGAGCCAGCCCGAGGACAGCCCCGCCCGAATTCTCTACAACTGGCTGCAGAGCGAGGAAGGACAGCGGCTCATCGAAAGTCAGAGCTATGTGCCTGTCATGACATTCGGGGAGGCTTCCTCATGAAAAAAAGCCTGATTTCCGCTCTTCTCTGCGGAGTTCTCTGTCTGAGCCTGTCCGCCTGCGGAACCACACCCCCGCCCACGCCGTCACACTCTCCCTCCGATGCACCGGTCGCCGTCACGCCTCCGGTTCTTTCCGAACCCTCCGGCGTTTTCACCGACTGGTCCAAACTTACCGCCTATACCCCTGCGGAAGCTGTCGGCACGCGGCTCTCGGACGGTCCTCTTGATACTCTGACTACGGGAGATTACGGTCTGCTGCTGCCCTATCAGGGTGAAAGTCTCCTTGTTGCGGACGGCTGGGAGGCCGGTCAGAGGGTAGGTCTTGTCACGGTTGACGGTTGCGTTGTCCTTGACCCCATCTGTGACCGCATCTATCAGGCCTCATATTATGATTACAACGCCTCGCCGAGCGTCATTTACCCGGGGATCTATATCCTGAGCCGCGCGGAAGACAATCCCAACTACACCGATGAATGGGATATAAAAATCTCTCGTTATGCCGTCTGCGCACTGGACGGCAGCTGGTGCACGGATTTCATCTATGAATCCGTCTATTCCGCGCCGGACGGCGTTGTCTGTGTGGAAGACCACGAAAAGAATCACGCCGTCTATCTCGATAAAAACGGAAACGTGCTAGCCGACACACGCAGCTGGGAAGTTCTCCCGCGGCTCGAACCGCATAACACCTACAACTTCACCAGTTTTCATGACGGTTTTGCCCTTGTGAGGCTCTTACGCGGCGGCATTGTCTTCATCTCTATGGACGGCCGGATCCTCGAAACAGAACATGGAGAGCCCTTTGATTCTGCCCACGGCTTCCATGAGGGCCATGCCGCCGTCGAGGTCGACGGTCTCTGGGGCTTTATCGACGAAAGCGGCAACTGGACCATCGAGCCCCGTTTTGCGGAAGAACCGGATGTTTTTTTGAACGGTCAGGCTGTTGTCCGCAAATTCAGCGGAGGCAGCTATATCATCAACACGGAGGGTGAAACGCTCTGGGAGTCCGAGTATGACCTCTGGCCGCAGCCGGACGGAAACGGTTCTTATCTCTACAACGCCTATACATCCGACGGTGATGCATGCTGGTTCACTTTCGACATGCAGCCCATCACCTTTCCCGAAGGCATAGACAGCAGGACGCTCTCCTATTCCACCGGACTGGGTTTCGTATGCAGTACTCGGGACGGTGCTTGGGTCATATCCGACAACGACACGACCTTCTATCCCGATGCGGAGAGCGTGACCGGCACATCCGATCTGAGATTTATTTGGTATGAGGATAATTCTCAGGAAATCCGGAATGCCGCCGGAGACATCCTGCATACGACCGAAAACGGTTACTTCTATACGGTCACCGATGCGGTTACGCAGGAAACCTATCTTGCTATGACCAACAATGTCGGGACCAATTCCATTTACTCCGAGAACGGAGAACGTCTCGTCACCGACTGGAACTACGGCATGCCCATGAACGGTCTCTTCAACTGTCAGGATGCGGTCTCCATCGGCTATAAGAACCTCAACAACGAATGGGTGTTCTGCCTGCCGATAGACAGCGGCGACTAAACCTTTGGTTTGCTGTAATACGCACCCGATCTGAACAAAAAGCTGCGGCAAAAACTTTTGCCGCAGCTGTTTTATGATCTTAGTTTTATGATCTCCGTTTATAGAGCGGCTCCCCGCCGGTTTCCAGCGTCACCACGATCCCGGCTTCGGCCATCTCTCTGAGCAGATGATCCGCTTCTTCGTTTTCGATCTCCAGATACCGGGCCAGCTCGCCGCAGGTTGCGGAAATATTGTCGGTCAGGTATTCGGCCACGGACATCTCCCGGGTATCCTTTTGGACCGGCACATTTCCTCCGCTGTCCGCCCCCGAGGATCCCGCTTCGTTTCCCCCGCTCAGGGGCAGGTGCATGACGGTCGTCTCCGGTCTGAAGCGTTCCTCAATTGTCGGCAGGGCCCAGCCCTGCTTCTTCCATGCGGCATAGATGCCGGGAATGCCTCCTCCTACGCCGTTTCCGATCTGGATCAGATGGAACATCCGAAGAATCGCCGCATTTCGCGGGTCGGAAACACCGCCGCTTCTGGCCGTATCCGGTCCGATACGAAATGCGCCGGGATTGGATACCGTGATCCGGTCCCTGCGCTTGACGATCACAAGTCCGCCGCAGCCGCAGTAATCGGCGTTGACCAGACTGTTTGCAAGTGCCTCGCGCAGCGCTTTATGCACTGCCGTGTCATCCGCATCGCCGCTTTCTTCCCGGAAGGTGCTCCGAACCCCTCGGATCAGGCGATTGCAGACGCGAAAATAAAAATCGTGAAGATTCCCGCTCCAGTCTTTGGAATCAGAAAGGATCGTATCCGTACAGTTGTCATCGTTCCCCATATATTCCCGGTATTCCAGATGATAATGCGGAAACTCCCGAACGATTTCCTCACTCGTGCCGAACATCAAAAGGCCCGCCGCCGTGGGATGTACCGCACCGTCCGGACCCATCCCGGCGGCTCCCAGCCTGCAGAGGAATTCCGTTTCCCCGAGTTCCTCCCACGCGTGTCCCGGTCGGCGTTCCTCCATGCGGATGCGATAACGCAGGATGCTCTCATCATGCAGCACATCGAGACCCATATCGTCCAGCACCTTCATATCACGGGTCTGCACCGCGGCATCGCGGAACATACTCATGACTTCTTCCCGGGTACAGCGGTAATCACCCTCACCGCTGCGCCGGTAGGTCCCGCTTATGGGATCTCCACCCACATGCACCGGTTTATCATAGCGCTGGGCACGCGGGATCGTGATTACAATAATTCGATCCCCGTTTACATTTTCGATCCGGACATGCCGGGGCGACAGGATGTTGACGCTCGTCCGGTCGGGATCGTTCACAATGTTCCAGAACTCCTCCACCATCCATTCCGGATCGGGGAGATCCACGGTGTGAAGCGTCTTGTCTTTTTGTTCCTCCACGCCGAGAAGAAGAATGCCGCCCAGTGTATTGGCAAAGGCAGAATAGGTTTCCCAGATGCTCTCCGGCAAACCTCCCAGTGCCCTCTTCGCCTCGATCCGGTTGTTTTCCCGATACTGTTCGATTTTGGAAAAGTCAATCATAGGTCTCCTCCCGGATTTCAGGGACTGTTACTTGCTCCAAAGCTGTGTGTTCATGCTGGTGATCAAAAAGCCGCTGTCGAAAGAATGCAGGTCCCCAACCACCACATAGATATCCGTTATATCGTATTTCTCTATCATGTCCGCAACCGAGCCGCCTACGGCGTAAGAGGAAAAATATCGCGGATCATAATAATGCACCTGATCGTAATTAGCCGCCACCATCGGCACAAAAGCCAGTCCAAAGGAATCCGTCACGACCAGACAGTTCTCGCTCTCCGCATCGTCGCTCCGGTCCGTATACGTCCAGGGTCCTGCGGGACCGCCAAGGTAGACCGTGTAACGGTCATTGGATGCGGCGCCGAAATTCAGAAAATCGATCAGCTGATACTCATCCCCGGAAATGATCCGCCGCCACTCCAGCTCAAAAGGCGGAGTCAGAAGATCCAGCCGGTCATAATTCGCCCGCATATAATCTGTCGGCGCATCGCGGTAATAGGTCCCGAGGAAGGGTTCCTCCACGGTGATCTCGTAGTCCTCATAAGCCAGAGGGAGTTTGCCCGCCTGCCGCACCATGTCACTGTAAACAAGCCAGGTGCCCAGCGGTGCCCAGTGCATATCCGTGCGGAAGTAAACATACTCGCCCCGCACCATCGCCTCGCCCAGAATATCCGCAGAGGAAATGGCAAATACATTGTCCGCGCCGAATGCGTTGATGCATTCCTCGAAATCCGAATAAAACGTCCCGTTTCGTGACGAGTTGAAGAACTGATTGCCCCGGAAACTCTGCGGGACCATGGTAAAGATCAGCCTTCCATCCTCGGGCAGAAGCTCCGCGTATTTGTTCAAAACGGAGGTTGCCGCCAACACACTGTCCCGGCCGTACAGGCTCAGTGCCGTTGTATTGCCGTCCACTTCCATGTACACGCCCATTGCCGAAGGGTAATCCTCCGCATTGGCATCCGGTTTGGGTACGACGACCGGAATCGGCTCCTCCACTGCCGGCTCATCAGGGATCAGGTCCTCCGGTTCTTCCGGGTTTTCCGTTTCCTCCGGTTCGGGTCCTTCCGGTTCCTGTATCGGCTCGTCGGACGATTCCGGTTCCGTTTCGTCGGGCTCTTCCGGCTCGTCAAGCATATCGTTCAGCAGGTCGTCAATGTCCTGATCGACCGTCGTCCGGTCATCCAGCGCATCCTTTCCCTCCGTCTGTACGGACAGGTAATCCTCATAGGAAGCAAAACTCAGAAAATCCCGGATGCTGTTGCTGACGCCGATCAGTTTTTCACGCAGAAATGCCTGATCTGTCAGAAATTGTTCCGTATCTTCGCTCAGCGTTCCCTCTTTGAGCGTCTCGGCACTCAGCTGCGGCCTGCCTGCGAGCATTCTCTTTTCACTCTCGGAATACACGCTGTCCGTCTCCGCAAAAGCCAGATAATAGACACCAAGCAGGACAAAGGACGCTATCCAGAGTGCCGTAAACATTCGTCTGATAAAACGTTTCACCCCATCCGCCTCCTAAAACCTGAAATACAAAAACGGATTATAGCTCTGTCCCACGATAAAGCACATGCTGATCGCAAACAGCACCGTGGACACAGCCGAATGCATGAACAGGCCAAATCCCGACGGCCCCGACGAGGCCCGGGGCGCAAGATGCCGCCCACCTCGCTTTGTCCGCACCTCCATAAGCTTTCCCCACGGAAAACAGGCCAGAACAGCCGCCGCAAGGATACCCGCATAGCGTTTGAGACAATAAATGACCTGAGCATTATGTAAACCGTTTGCCCCGATGCCGAACAGCGCGCCGATATGCGCCAGGACATCCGTCATAGACTCATGGTAGAACAGGATCCAGCCGATCAGCACAGCGAAAAGCGTATAGAGATGCCGGAATACCGCAGGCATTTTCCTCAGTACATCCGCGAGGATCAGTTTTTCGAGGATCAGCAGCACGCCGTAATACAGGCCCCAAAAGACAAAATTCCACGATGCACCGTGCCAAAGGCCGGTCAGCGCCCACACAACGG
>JAUMXS010000166.1 GCA_030528965.1 Eubacteriales bacterium | reverse complement strand
CCCCCAGGATGGTGAATCTGACATTGGATCTCTCTGCGCTCATTGTTGCTGCTCCTCCCGGTTTCGCTCGATAGCGTAGTAGTGCATGGTTCGTTTGTCAAAAAGTACGCAAACCTTTCCGGTGCTTCCCTGCCGCTGCTTTGCGATACCGAGGCAGAGATAAGTGAAACCATTTTCGGCAAAATTCCTGAAATAGGGCCTGTCGCGGGGATCAACGTACTCATCCTCTTCGTCGTAGGGGTTGTGGAGAAAGATAACTCCATCCGCATCCTGTTCGATGCTGCCGGAATCCTTGAGGTCTTCCAGCGTGGGCATCTTTGCCCGTGCGCCTCCGGCGTAGCGCTTGACCTGCGCAAGGGCGATGACCGGGATATTGAAATCGACCGCTATATCCTTGAGGGCTTTGCTGATATAGCCGACGCGGAGCCGGTCTTCCTTGAACCTCTGCGCCGTTGACATGAGCTGTAGATAGTCCACGATCAGGATGTCGATCTCTCCACGGTTGGCCTTGCGCTGCACCTCTGCCCGCAGGTCTTCGACCGTTCGTACTGTGAAAAGAAATTCAACCGGGAGCCGCGCCGCCTCCCCAAGCCCTTCCGCAAGCGTGACCCAATCTTCGTCGGTGATGTCGGCTTTTCTGATCTTCATGCCGTCCATGTAGGTCTCGTATGAGAGGATGCGCTGGCCGAACTGGATGTCGGTCATTTCCCGGGAACAGATTCCAACCTTGAAGCCCTTCTCCGCTGCCGCGAGTGCCACATTCATTCCGAACACAGACTTGCCCACAGCAGGGCGGGCGCCGATAACGGTAAGTTCGCCTCCGAAGAAGCCACCAATGACTGCATCCACATTCCGTATGCCCGTGGTGATGCTGACGGTCTCTCCCTTGACACGCTGCTCAAGGTGGTCGAAGGTCGCCAGCATCACATCCGACATCGTCACCCAGCTATGCTTGCCGATGTTGATGTCTCCGGCCTCGGTTCGGAGCTTGTCCATGATGCCGTTGATGTCCTGCGTCGGATCGCTGAGCTGCTGCTGCACCTGCGCCATCATGGCAAGGGCTTTCCTTCGTGTGGAAAGGGATTTGACCACGGCGAGGTAGCTGTCCACGTTCCAAGTAAATGCAACCGTCCGGGTGCAGTCGATTATATCGCCGACATATCTGTTTGCTTCTCCGGGAGCGATCTTTTCGAGCATTTGGTCTATCGTTATGAGGTCAACTTCGAGCTGCTCCGCTCTGGCCTGTTTGATCGCCCGGAAGATGATGCGGTGGTTGTCGTAATAGAAGTCGTCCTCGACCAGCTCATTGATCTGTCCGACGCAATCCTTGAAATTCATAACGATGCAGCCAAGCAAACTCTTTTCCGCTTCGTCGCTGGCAAAGCTCGTGGCGGCTGCCTTGTGCAGCTCCATCGAGATGTATTCGCTTTGTTCAGCCATTTGACTGGATCCTCCTCATCAGTAAAAGTCGCCGGATATAGCTGGCGGGCCTTTAGTTTCTGCATCCTGACCGGCGCGGCGCTGCTTATCCGCTTGGAGGCGACGCTCCAAATCTTTGGTGTAGGCTTCTGCCTTTTCTAC
>JAUMXS010000165.1 GCA_030528965.1 Eubacteriales bacterium | reverse complement strand
GGTATTGTTGTCAGAGCGTAAAAAAAGGATTCCGGAGATTTACCACATAACGGTAAAATCTTCGGAATCCCTTGATTTCAACGGGTTTGGAGCGTGCTTAAACGGAAACCCGTGACATCAATGCTGTGCACTCAACATGGCTTGAGACCACGATAGCACTAACTCATTTTTCCGACCGTTCGCTAATCAGCGGTCAGGAACTTGTCCACGATTTCAACCGTTCGCTAATTGGTATCCGGGAACATTTGCCCGTTCGCGGGAACGTGCCATCAGTGCGCTACCTGTAGGCCCTTCTCTGTGTCCAGCTCAAATCCTATCTGCCAAAACCCCATATCAAGCATCTTCATCTGTGGGTATGGCATACCGTTTACTTTCAGTTCTTCACGAGCAGCTTCCAGCTGCTCTTTGTTTTCTTCATAGAAATCAACCAGTTTCAGAAGCGATCGCATATTGTACAGACCGGTTGAAACTTTCTGGTCCTTAAGCCCCATGATGAAATACCGGTCATACGCCGGAACGCATCCGAGGGTGCCCATCAGCACTTTTGTGATCAGTGTATCAGACAGCTTGACCTTGGGTGTTTCTTCTTTCACCTGAAGCCGGATTTCGTTATAGTAATTCTCGAGGAAAGCGTTGATCTCCTTCAGTAATATCTGTGAGTCTGGCTTCCGGTATTCGATGCACTCGATGCCCGCCAGCGGATCATATTTAGGATTCAGCAGTTCTTTCACGACCGGAATATGGACGCGGTAGTCCTTCTGCAGAAGGAAGGATGAGCCACGGTACATTCCCCAGCTGGCCAGATAGAAAGCAAGCTGTAAACTCAAATAATCAGTATCCGGATCTGGCTGCCGCCTCGCCTTCATAAAATGGCCGTAGCAGTGTTCCCATGATCTGTATCGGCCATTCTCGTCGCTTCGAAGCTGGTCATAAAACTCTGTGGCAGAGCGAATAATGAGATCCGCTGTCGTCATGCCATCACTCTCCCTTTTTCTTATATGTGAGCTCCACATCGTAGCCGAGCTCATCCATCATCTTGACGAACGTCTTATTCACGATCTGCTCCCGGCCCTTGGTGATACGGTTCACGTAGGCAAGGGATACCCCAACCTTCTCGGCGACCTCCGTCTGCGTCAGACCGCTTTCGATCAGCCGCATCTTCAAATCCATTTCTATATTGTTCTGGAGCATCTCTTCACCTCTTTCAGAAATCAACCTATGACTTAATAAGTATAGCACAGTTTTGTGAACAATTCCACCGTTTAGACAAAAAAAGACGCCCCCGAAGGAGCGCCTGGTCCGCTGATGCTGTCACATGGTGATGTCGATCTCGATGCCGGATTTGAATTCAAAGGTGAGGTGGTCGTCATAGACCGTCACCCGCTCAAGGAGCCTCCGGACAAGATTCTCGTCGTATTCCTCGATATCTGTCTGCTGGGTTTCCAGAAAAGCCTCGATCTCATGGAGGTGACGTTGGAAGCCTGCGGTATTGGCGTCCTCCAGAAGAAGCTCCTGCTTCGCGTCCCGCATGGCATCGAGCTGCTCAAGAATGTCGGTGTAGTCCTGTTTGGCGTTTGCCCGTTTGAGCAGTTCCTTTT
>JAUMXS010000070.1 GCA_030528965.1 Eubacteriales bacterium | reverse complement strand
CGCTGTGCGACATTCTGTCGATCCTGTCGGTGCATGGGGTGAATATGAGCAAGCTGGAGAGCAGTCCCTCTTCGTCGGGCGGCGATGACTTCATCTTCTTCCTCGAACTGGACGCAGGCCTGCGTGAGCCGGGCGTTGCCTCCATGCTGGAAGAACTGGACCGCGAATGTGCCGGCCTCACACTGCTGGGGAGCTATTCTGCGGTATGAGCGGCGCGGGGAGTTACGGCCTGATCGGCCGTAAGCTTGGACACAGTTATTCCTCGCTTATCCACGGCCTTTTCGGTGTGGAGGACTACCGGCACATCGAGCTGGAACCGGAGGAACTGGCCGCCTTTCTGCAGGAGGAGCGGTACAATGGTCTGAACGTGACGATTCCGTATAAGCTGGCTGTGATGGAATACTGCAGCGAGCTGTCGGATGCGGCGCGGGAGATCGGCGCGGTCAATACGCTGCATCGCGGCTCTGACGGGAAACTGTACGGACATAATACGGATGCATACGGACTGCAGTATGCTCTGGAGCGCGCGGGGATCGAGCTTTCGGACCGAAAGGTTTTGGTGTTTGGCTCGGGCGGCGCGTCACGCACCTGCTGTTATCTCGCAAAGCGCGCGGGAGCGCGTGAAGTGCGGGTCATTTCCCGGAACGGGCAGGACAATTATGAGAATCTGTCTGTCCATGCGGACGCGGAGATCCTGATAAATGCCACGCCCGTGGGCATGTATCCTCACCCGGAGGGGCTTCCGGCGGATCCGGCGGAGTTTCCTCACTGTGAGGGAGTCATGGACCTGATTTACAATCCCTGCCGCACGCGGTTTCTGCTGCGTGCGGAGGAACTGGGGCTGCGCCGGAGCGACGGGCTTCCGATGCTGGTGGCGCAGGCCGCGGCGGCGGATGAGATTTTTACGGGTGAGGCGATCCCAAAGGAGCGCATCGAGGCGGTCCTGCGGGAGATCCGGAGCAGGATGATGAATATCGTGCTGGTCGGGATGCCGGGCAGCGGAAAAAGCCATATCGGACGGCTTCTGAAAAAGATGACCGGCCGGGAGCTTTTTGACACGGACGCGGAGATCGTACGCAAAGAGGGCCGGAGTATTCCGGAGATCTTCGAAGCAGAGGGCGAAGAATATTTCCGCGCGCTGGAACGGGAAGCTGTACGGGAGGCCGGGAACGGCAGCGGACGTATTATCGTGACGGGCGGCGGCGTGGTGAAGGATGAACGCAATCTCGAGCCGCTGCGCCGAAACGGACGTATATACCATCTGGAACGGGAATTGTCGAAGCTCAGCCGCAAAGGCCGGCCGCTGTCGCTGGCGGGCGATCTGGGAGAGATGTACGCGGAACGAAAACCGATGTATGAACGGTTTCGGGACGTGAGGGTGAAAAACAGCGGGGCGCCGCAGGCGGCGGCCCGGGCGATACGGGAGGACATGGATGAAAATTCTGGTGATTAACGGACCGAATCTGAATCTGCTGGGTCTGCGTGAACCGGAGATCTACGGAAAAGCGACCTACGAAGACCTTCTTGCGCAGCTGCGGAAGGATGCGGCAGAATTGGGCGTGGAAGCGGAATTTTTCCAGTCGAACCATGAGGGCGCGCTTGTGGACGCCATTCAGGGCGCCTACGGGACGGCGGACGGTATCGTTATCAACCCGGCGGCCTACACGCACACAAGCATAGCGATCCTGGATGCAGTGAAGGCGGTCGGGATTCCGACTGTGGAGGTGCACATTTCGGATCCGGACGAGCGGGAAGAATTCCGGCGGGTGTCGTATATCCGGCAGGCCTGTATTGCCACCGTCAAGGGCAAGGGCTTCGCAGGGTATACGGAAGCGATGCGGATCCTGGCGGAAAGACGATAGACCTGTTTTTTCATAAAAAAGTATCCTGTTCCCCGAAGGGAGCAGGATACTTTTTTGTTGTTTTTCCGTTAATCTTTGCGCCAGGCGGGGCTGCTGCCCGAAACAGGGGAAAAGATCAGTCCGTGCCCAGAACGATGAGACGGATCTGTGCGCCGGTATCGAAGCTGCGGTCATAGTAGACGGTGATGCTGTCGCTGGAGGAATAGGCAGCCAGCAGGCCGTTTTCGCCGGACATCCAGCCGTCGGTACGTTCGATCAGGACTTCGACACGTTCGCTGACGGGGACTTCATAGCCCTTCAGGGTAATGAACCAGTCGTCGTCGGAGTTCTGGAAGATATCCGAAGCGGAGATCTTGGCGGAATACAGGCGCGCGGAGGCGGAGACGCGGGCATAGCCGTTTCCGCTGCCGCCGAGAGAGATGCCGGTATAGCCGGCGCGCACGTTGGGGATGGCGCAGAGATATTTTGCGCTGCCGGCGGGCGAGACGGAGTTCGTGATGGAAACGGCATCGTTGAAGGCGGGCAGGGTCGCAGTACCGAAATTGACGCCGGAAGAACCCGTGTAGAGCTTGAGGTCGCCGTATTCATAGCAGTTGCCCGTTGCATCACAAAGCAGGAGCACATCGATCTGGCCGGCGCTGTTTATATGACAGTAATCAATGTACGCGGAGGAGAGGGTTTTTGTCCAGAGCAGGGCGTCAAAGTCGCGGGAATATGTACCGGCCGTGCCCTCCAGACTGTAGACGTAAGAGGGATTGGTCTCCGTGCCGGTCCATTCGTAGATGATGCAGCCGGGGGCGAGTTCCCGGCTTCCGAGCGTCGCCTTGACGGTATCGAGCGTGCCGGAGAAGCTGTCGGACTTCGGGGAGGCACAGGTCAGGCGGGAATTTGTGGAAACGGTGACGGAAACGAGGGATCCGCGAAGTTTTTCGGCGGCGTCGATCTCTTTGGCGGAGAGGGTAAGTCCGCTCCCTGCGAGAGTGACGGAACGGCCGTCAGCGGACAGGATGCCGATCATATCGGCGGAGACGGTCCTCGTGGGATAGGCCGCCGCGACCTGCAGATCATCGGTGAGCAGCAGCGTGACGTGGCTTCCGAGCCCGAAATCGCCGAGGGAATCCCAGGCGGATTCCAGAACCTTCAGGGTACAGCCGGCGATGGTGACAGAGGTGGCGGCGTCCACAGAGGGACTGGCGGCCTCGATATATCCGGTGATGCGGCGATCGGAGACGCAGAGCGTTCCGGCAGCCGCGTCGTAATAGGCGACATCATACTGAGCGAGGTCGGCGCTGTCGGCCGGTGCGCCGTTTTTCAGGATGGAATAGTTCCGGCTGCCCAGACCGAGGCGGCGTTCCAGTTCACCGGCGGTGGTATGGGTCTCCGCGACGATCACTTCCGTATCGGAGGCGGCGGGGCCGGAGGCGATATACACGCAGAGGACGCTGCCGTTGTCGTTATAGAAAATGCGGGCCTGTTTGCCCTCGTTGGCGTTCACATGGACATAGCCGGTAGTGCTGTAGGGGTACACGCTGCCGTCACAGATGACGGAGGCGCTGCCGGTGATGCGATGGACGCGGCCGCGGTCGTCGGCGATGCCGGAGGCGCGGGCGGAGTCTATGGTGCAGTCCTCAAACTCCCGGCTTTCGGGGATAAAGCCGATGCTTTCTCCGGCGGCGTTCAGCAGGAGAGTCCCGTAACAGCCGAGAAGCTCATCGGGGGCGAGGGTATCCTGCTCAAAGTATTCCAGAGAGGCGGAAGCGCCGATGACGCAGGCCATGAGTTTTTCTTCACCGTTGGCACGCTGGTTTTCGTTATCGAGGAGGATAGCCGTGACGGAAGAGCGTACATCCGGCATAGACAGGGCATAGATCCCGGAACTGCCGCGGGGGATGGTGCGCATGGCGTTATAGAGGAGCAGGGCGGCACCGCCGCGGGTAATGGGATCGTTGGCCTGAAGTGTCACGCCTTTGGAAAGGTCGAGTTCCTGAGCGAAGCGCACATAATCGCCGGGCCAGACCCGGCCGATCTCGGCGCTTGTATAGCCGAGCAGACGCAGGATGATGGTGACCACCTGTGCATAGGTGACTCCGTCGTTGGGGCCGAACAGACCGTTGCCGTAACCCTGAACGAGACCGGCGGAATAGGCAAGGTTCACATAGCCCGTATACCATGCCCCGGGCTTGACGTCGGAAAAGAGCATCCGGTAACCGTAGGACGGCGCGGAATCCTCCATACCGAGAGCGCGGACGGCAAAGGTGCAGAACTGGGCGCGGGTGAGCGGTGTGTTGGGACTGTAGGTCGTATCGGAGGTACCCTGTGCAATGCCGAGACTCTGGAGCGAGGCGGCGGCGAGGGCGATATCGGGATTGGTGATATCGGAAAAAGCGCCGGCCTGCGGGACTGCTGCAGTAAGGAGACACAGAACGAGCAGCAGGGCGGTGATTTTTTTCATACGGAAGAACATGGCAAAAGCCTCCTGTTATTCGTAACGCAAAGCGTCGATGGGATTGAGGTGAGCGGCTTTGCGCGCGGGAAGGAAACCGAAGATAACGCCGATGGCGGCGGAAGCGCCGAAAGCGAGCGCGATGGAACCGGCCGTCGGGGTGACGGTAAGGGACACCTCAAGGATGCGGATAATAAGGGATGTGGCGATGGAGGACATAAGATAACCGAACGCGATGCCGAAGGCGCCGCCGATGGCGCTTGTGACGGCGGCCTCGATGACGAACTGCGAAAGGATATAGCGTTCCTTGGCGCCGAGGGCTTTGCGGATGCCGATCTCACGGGTCCGTTCCGAGACGGAGACGAGCATGATGTTCATGATGCCGACGCCGCCGACAACGAGGGAGATACCGGCGATGATGGCGAGGACGGTGATCATGACGTTCAGCATCTGGGTCATGATGTCGAGGATCTGGGTCATGCTGACGACGGCATAGGCATCGTCGGAGCGGAAATGATCAAACAGGGCATTTTCGAGGGCGGTTTTGGATCGGTCGGCATATTCCTCGGAGACGATGGTGACGGTATAGCTGGAAACGCGGCCGGAACCGGACAGACGGGCGGCCGTGCTGTAGGGGAGATAAATGGCGTCGTCGATGCCGCCCTCATAGGGCTTATCCTCCTCGGCCTCCAGAACACCGATGACTGTAAAGATGGCGCCGCGGATGCGGATGGTTTCGCCGAGAGCGATGCCGTCGAACCATTCATCGGCCACATAACTGCCGATAACGCAGACCTGACGGCGTTCCTGAATGTCCATATAGTGCAGACCGCGGCCTTCGCGCAGTTCATAGGATTTGATGGAAAAGTAGTCCTCACCGACGCCGGTGACGGAGGTGGCATCGAGGGTATCCCGGTCGAGTTTGACGGTACCGTACAGCGTGACGGTGGGACTGACGTCTATGAAGTTGACGGGATCGGAGGCAACGATCTCGTACATCTGATCCGGATCGAGGGTACGGGACGAACCCTGCCCGGTGATCTGAACAACGAGGGTGTTCGAGCCAATGACGGCGAACTGGTCGGTCATATAGGCTTCCATGCCGTTGCCGAGGCCGATAATGACCATGACAGAGGCGATACCGATGATGATGCCGAGCATGGTGAGGAAAGAGCGCATTTTGCTCGTCCGGATATTCTGGAGGGCAAGGACAAAGCATTCGGAAATTTTCATGAGCCGGCGCCTCCTTCGTGAATACCTGCGTCGGCGGTATGGGCGGGGCCGTCATAGACGACATGTCCGTCCTCCAGCCGGATGATGCGTTCGGCGGTGGCGGCGATGGAATTGTCATGCGTAATGAGGACAATGGTATTGCCATCGTCATGGAGTTTGTGGAGAAGAGCGAGGACTTCCCGGCCGGTTTTGGAGTCAAGCGCGCCGGTGGGCTCATCGGCGAGAATGACGGAAGGGTTGTTCGCGAGCGCCCGCGCGATGGAAACGCGCTGCTGCTGGCCGCCGGAGAGCTGAGAGGGCAGATTCCCGAGCTTATCGCCGAGGCCGACGGTTTCGAGCATGCGCCGGGCAATCTCGCGGCGTTCCCGGCGGGAAAAGCCGGCGTACATGAGCGGAACGGCAACGTTGTCAAGCAGAGAGAGCCGGGGGAGCAGATTATACTGCTGGAAGATGAAGCCGAGCTTTTCGTTGCGGATGACGGCAAGTTCGTTTTTGTCCATATGGCCCACGTCGCGGCCGTCAAGCAGATAGGTCCCGGAACTGGGTACGTCGAGACAGCCGATGATATTCATGCAGGTGGATTTACCGGAGCCGGATTTGCCGACGATAGCGACAAATTCTCCCTCATCGATGGAGAGAGAAATATGGTCGGCGGCGCGGACCTCGGTGTCACCCATCTGATAGAATTTACAGACGGAGCGGAACTCGATGAGGGGCGGCATCAGTAACCGCCTCCCATGTACATACCGCCATTCATGGCAAGCTCAAAGAGATTGGTACCGGCAGCGCTGGCCGGGATATAGGCGATCTCATCGCCCTCCTCGAGACCGGAGAGGATCTCCACCCAGTCGCCGTCGGAGACACCTGTTTCGACCTGTGTATAGACATAGCCCTCGGGGGCGCCCTCGTCGGTACTGCCGTCTTCGCTGCGGATGAGGATGCGGTCGTTGCGTTCGACGGCATCGGCAGGGACGGAAAGTGCCTTGTCTGCCTTGCCGACCACGAT
>JAUMXS010000164.1 GCA_030528965.1 Eubacteriales bacterium | reverse complement strand
CCTTATAATCGCTGGAAACCTTGTCAACCTCATCTAATAACATCAGCGGGTTGGATGTTCCTGCCTGGCGCATTGCCTCTGCGATACGGCCCGGCATAGAGCCCACATAGGTCTTTCTGTGACCGCGGATCTCCGCTTCATCATGTACACCGCCCAGAGAAATGCGGGCAAGTTTTCTGTTGGTCGCACGAGCAATGCTCATGGCAACGCTTGTCTTACCAACGCCCGGAGGTCCGACGAGGCAGAGTACGCCGCCTTTGACTTCGGGAGCCAGTTGACGGATCGCGAGATACTCGATCACTCGATCTTTGACTTTATCCAGCCCAAAATGATCCTCATCGAGGCATTTACGGGCACGTTTAATATCTACGTTATCCTTGGAACGAACAGTCCAGGGCATTTCAAGACAGGTATCCAGATACCCCCGAAGAACGGAACTCTCCGCCGAAGAATACGGCTGCTTGGAAAGCCGCGTCAATTCCTTCAGAAGCTTGTTTTCAATCTCCTCGGGAAGATTCGCTTCATGGATTTTAGTGCGGTATTCGGCGATCTCATCGTCCTCATCCGCAGCCCCGTTGGCTCCCTCCCCAAGTTCTTCGCGGATGGCACGGAGCTGTTCACGCAGGAAATACTCCTTCTGAGAACGGGCCATATGTTCTTTCGCGACGGACTGAATATGCTGTTCCAAAGCCAGAACGCCGTTTTCACGTTCCAGAAGATAGCAAAGCAAACCGATACGGCGGCTCGGATCAAGTTCCTCAAGAAGGCTCTGTTTATCGCTGTGGCGAAGATACACATTCTGTGTGATATAATCCGCCACATACCCGGGATCACGCTGTTCCGAGAGGATCAGAAGAGCTTCAGGCGAGGGATTGCCCATGCGCTCAACATATTCCCCAAACAGACCGCAGGCTTTACGGATATACGCAGTCGTACGCAGGCTCTCCTTCTCTTCCTGCACGTCACGCAGAGGCTCAACCTCAGCATAATAGCAGGGAGATTCCTCCGTATAGCGCAGAGCACGGCCGCGGAAGATCCCTTCCGCCATGACGCGCATATGTTTATCCTGCGGAGAACGCAGGACCTGACGAACACGGCACACCGTTCCGATCTCACAGATCTCATCCGGACGCGGAAGCTCTCTGGCCACATCTCGCTGCGCAGCTAAAAAGATAATCTGATCGGAACTCAGCGCAGCATTCACCGCTGCGACAGACATGGGTCTTTCCACATCAAAGTTCAACAGCGTTCCCGGAAATATAGTAATTCCCCGCAGCGGTAACGCCGGGAGGATTTTTGTTTTCTTTTCTTGATCCGACATAAAGATTCTCCATAAAACTCAAACATTGACAGTACCGAATGGCATTGTCAATATAGCTTCTTACACAAAGGGCGGGGGAATCCCCCGCCTCTTAGTTTAATCAATATCAGGAAGAAGATTCTGTCCGGCCGACTTATAATAAATCTGCGGATCGGCTTTTTTATGAACGGAATCTGCTGTAATAACCACACGATCAATGCGATCATCGGAAGGCACGCTGTACATGATCTCTGTCATCACGTCTTCCATAACACTGCGAAGGCCGCGCGCACCAATCTTCATCTCAATCGCACGGTCC
>JAUMXS010000163.1 GCA_030528965.1 Eubacteriales bacterium | reverse complement strand
TATTTACGTCTGTTTATATATTAAAACCTTCTCCCTCTTTTGTCAAGGGGACGGAATCGTCCCTTTGTCAATTTTTATGGAGTGTCATATTTCTCAAAAAAACTCATTCACAATCCGCAGAAAATTGTATATAATAGAATATCGTTCTTTATCATATCCTGCCGGTCTTTTGCCGACGGGACGTGTATTCTTTTGTAATTACCGCCTGTTTTCATGTCGTTTCGGAGGTTTTTCCCTCCCTTTTGACCGCATGACGACCGGCGTATCAAGGAGAGCCTGCCGGGATGAAACTCTTGAGTAAAAACAGTACGAAGCAAGCGGCTGCCCAGACGGCTGCCGAGCCTTCCTCCGCGCCGGTCGCCCGGAAACCCAAGCTCAGCAAAAAGAAACTCATCATTCTCTGCGTCGTCGGGGCGCTGGCCGTTCTGCTTGCGGTCCTCGCCATCTGGCGTGTCACGCATCCGGAGCCCAAGGTGGATGATCTCTATACCTTCACGCAGGTCGAGCGGCGAAGCATTACGGAGACCCTCACGGGCAGCGGCATCCTTGAGCCTGCCGATTCCTATACCGTCACGACCCTCATCGCCGAGGACATCCTCTCCGCCCCCTTTGAGGACGGCGACGTGGTCACCAAAGGCGACGTGCTCTATGAACTCGACAGTTCCAACGCCGCCACCAGCATCGAACGCGCCGAGATCGCGCTCTCGCAGACCCAGAGAAACTACGATAAAAAGCTGGGCCAGCAGGCGAATTCAGTATCCGTGCCGGCGATACCGTGTGCTCCGATACCCCCGTCGCGGTCATCGAAAACACCTCCACCCTCCTGATCACCGAATATTACAGTATGGAGTATAAGGATCAGATCTATGTCGGCATGCCTGCCACGGTCTCGATCCCCCAGCAGATGATGAACCTCTCCGGCAGTGTACGGGAAGTCTCCTCCCTCACGCGCACTTCCGGCACCGGCATTCTCTGCTTCGCCGTTACCGTGGAACTTTCCAACCCCGGTTCCCTCTCCGTCGGTCTTGAGGCAACCTGCTGGCTCGACGGGGAAATATACCCCTCCGTGGAGGATGACAACGGCCTTGATGCCTCCTCCCGCCAGATCGCCTATGCCGATGTTACCGGTACTGCCGCCGAGATCTGTATCCGCAACGGGGAAACCGTCACCGCCGGCACCACCCTTCTGCGTCTGTCCAGCGATGATCTTCCGGATGAACTTCTCTCCGCCGCCGACGCGCTCCGCGACGCCGAGCTCTCCCTTCAGACGCAGATCGATGCACTGGAAAATTATACTGTCACCGCACCTATTGACGGGACCATCGTCGATAAATATTATAAAGAGGGTGAAAAAAGCGAAGCCGGAAAACCCCTCTGCATCATCTATGACCTCTCCAGCCTCACTCTCACTCTGGCCGTTGACGAACTGGATATCCGGCTGATCTCTGTCGGCCAGAAAGCCACCATCACAGCCGATGCCGTCGAAGGCGGCACCTATTCCGGTGTCATCACCCGTGTGGGCGTAAACGGCACCAACACGGGCGGCGTCACCACCTATCCCGTCGATATCCGTATCGACGAAACCGACCGCCTTCTGCCCAGCATGAACGCCGATGTCACCATCGTGGTCGGCAAGG
>JAUMXS010000162.1 GCA_030528965.1 Eubacteriales bacterium | reverse complement strand
TCAGGACATTGTCATCTTTGTCAGTCTTTCCATCGGTCGCGTACAGTGTGCTTCCGCCTTCCTCGCGCTCATATCTGGTACGCTCATATTCCGCCCCGATAACATAATCCCAGGGCTCAATCTTCTCACCCTTTTTCACATTGACCAGATACTCGCTCAATGTGATTGTCGGCGCCCCCTGGTTTTCCTTGGTGTCGTAAACCGTCACAGTCACCGGGAGTGTCACCTTGTCGCCAGCGCTATTAGAAACAGTAAATTCCACGGTGTAATCACCGGGGTTCTCACCATACTCAGCCGGTATCGAAGAGATTCCGATATTATTGGAAATATCTCCGTCAATGATATCGCTGGCTGTCAGCAGTGCAAGCGGATCATCGCATTTCGTAATCGGCAGCTGAAGGGGACCTGTGAGGGCAAACTTCGGGCTTTCGTAGTCTGTGTATACAAGGTTACGGGTAACTTCTGTCACCTTGCCCTGGGAATCTGCCACACCGATGGTAACCGTTCTTCTGCCGCTGCCGACAAAACGACTGTAAGACTCCACCAGCAGCTGGTCTGTCAGGTCGCCGTCCTCCTGGTCAATCGCTGTAAGACCTGCCAGAAGATCTTCGTCCGTGGCATTTACGGAGACTTCCAATGTTGCCTTATCCATGCTGATTTCCGGTGGTGAGCCGGCGTTTTTCATATATTCACGAACCTGTGTAAAACCGAACAGGACCGCAGATATGAAAAAGAGTACGATGATAATCAAATGACTTCTTTTCATGTTGTTAATACAGCTCCTCGTTTATTGTTATATTTTATGTGAATTATGTTTCTCACAGTTTATTAATACTGGCTGTGATAATTGCCTGTTTTTTTGTTTTTCTGATTTCTCAGTTTATTGCCAGAAAAACCTTTTCTTCCTGCCGGGCGGCTGCCCATGTATCCGTATATGCTGATCATTTATGATCTTTTCCGGGTTGCTCTGCAGCATCTGGCGTGCATACTGTTCCCCGGCATGCTGAATCAGGTAGTCCCGGATATCTTTCATCCAGGGCGTTCGCACATCCGGCCGGTGGGCATCGCTTGCGACGCAGCTGATCAGATCGTTCTCCATCAGCGTATGAGCCGTCCGCTGCGCCATCCTGCCAAAGCGTCCGAAAAAGCTTCCCTTATTGACCTGGATGCGGCATCC
The DNA here is from genome assembly GCA_030528965.1 of Eubacteriales bacterium. Lineage (GTDB taxonomy): Bacteria > Bacillota > Clostridia > Oscillospirales > Oscillospiraceae > JAUMXS01. Next base: position 467 of record JAUMXS010000162.1, on the reverse strand, counting down.
CTCGTTCAGCCAGTTGTAGATCAGAACCGGGTCATCCTGGACACAATAATAGCGCTCTACATGAGCAACCAGGGGAATCTTTCCCTCTGCCTGGATCTCCTGCAGCCTGGCTTCGATCCATGACGGCTGCGCGCCAAATGGAACTTCAACCAGATAGTAATGACTGCCGGTTAGGCCGGTAAGCATCCCCTGTCTGATTTTTCTGCCCATATCCTCGCTGGCGTAAATCTCCATGCCCCGCAAGATACGGATGGGGATCCCGGCCCGCTTCACTTCAGCTTCCAGTTCATCAAAAGCTTCCGTCAGTTCCGTTGAGCAGAAGTTCTCAAAGCGCCCCATCTGGTTGCTGTGGGGTGTGGCGACCAGTGCCTTGACTCCGCTGCGGGCGGCAAGATCCGCCATGGCCAGGGAATCATCCATATCCCGGGAACCGTCGTCCACGCCAGGAAGTATATGTAGGTGCAGGT
>JAUMXS010000069.1 GCA_030528965.1 Eubacteriales bacterium | reverse complement strand
AGGATGGAATCTGGGATCTTCCGTACCGGCGGAGATGGCGTTTCGGACGATTTCCTCCGCAACACACGAAGTGGTCGGCGCTATCGTCCCGATGCAGCCGCGCAGTTGATGATACTTATGGAGTGAGACGAAAACGCCTGCTGCTTCGCTTGTCATTTCCTCAGGCAGACCTTCCGGAAGCTTAGCAAGTTCCTTTCCTGTTCGGACATAGGTTTCCAGCGACAGCCGCGCCAGTTGGACCCAGGGGTCCTCGGCGGCTTTGGCTCTCGAAAGCTGTTCCAACTCCTCTCTTTCGAAAACTTCGACGAAACAGCGGGTTTTGTCAGGGCCTTTTGCTTCAAAGACTGCGACTGCGTAGCCCACACCAAAAGGTCCTTCATAGCTGAGCAGTCTGGATTCTACCGCCAGACCGTCAAGTGCACCGGCCATGATGCGGAAAGAGCCAAGCCCGCATTCAGCTGCTTTGTCGCATAGGACTTCGTCCATGCTGAGGAATTCCAAAAAGTTTCCGGACACCATCACGTCGGTTACTTTCTGATCAAAAATCGGGCCTTCTGCTGCAAAACCATAGGGACCGTCCGGTTTCAGCTTATGGGAAAGGTCGCCGCTCGCAATAAAAACAGCCCGTTTGCCCAAGGCTTCCGCCGCCTGAGCGGCACATTGTCCCAAACGGTAATGATCCAGAGCGGAATGACCTGAAAGCCCAAAACGTACGATGGGACAGTTTACACCTGCTTCATGCAGAAAGTATAAAGGGATAAACGCACCGTGATCCAGTGCGGGATCCCGCTCACCCAATGTTCCCGCGCGAAGTCCGATATTTTCTGCCCGGCGGATCATTTCTTTTCGGAGATCTTCGTCATATTCGGTCGTTATCGAAACCTTTGGAGCTCCGAAGGAGGACATATCGCCCCAGACATTGCGGCCGGGGGAAATATGGAAATAGTCGGCATACATCACCGTATGCGGGGAAGCGAGAAACAAAACATCCGGATTCCAGTCCGCCACTTGCTTTGCGGCAATGCGGTAGGCATCGATGGTGGGCTGAATGTCCCGTTCACGTCCGTGGCCCACGGCAGGGATGATAAGAGGAGGGTGGGGAACGATGATAGCCCCGAGTATGGACATGGAATCGTCTCCTTTCGGATTGGATTGTTTAGAATAAAACTTTAAAGCTGACCTTTTAGAATGTTGGGACAGCCGCAGACGGTTTCGATGACCCGGCCTGCGTCCTCTGCCAGCATACGATTTATACCGGCAAGTTCAGTCATCCAGAGAAGCGTATCTCCTTCGTAGTCTGTTCCGCCTGAAAAGACTTCATTTGTTACAATGATCAGCTCACTGCATTTTTTGCGAAGAGCGCCTATTCCGGACAGAACAGCCTGTTTTCCTCCGCCTTCCGGCCGGAAAAACTCGTTGGCAAGCAAGGTGCCGAGGCATTCCAGCAGAATGCCTCCGTTAAAGGAAAGTCTTTCTGCTGCTTTTTCAAGATTCGTGTAGCATTCCAGCGCTTCAAAGCCTTTGCCGGCACGCAGAGCACGGTGGCGTTCTATGCGCCGAAGGCTTTCCTCATCGAAGGGAAGCATGGTCGCAATATAAAGGTGCGGACCGGGAGAACGCTGAAGAATCGTTTCTGCAAACTCGCTTTTTCCGCTTCCGGCTCCGCCGATAATCAATGTCATCATAATAAGGTACCCTCAATTCTGGGGCGTATAGGCATCGATGCCGAGCTGCTCGAAGGTATGCCCGCTGTGGTAGACTGCGAGCGCCATATCCAGAAGCGGGAGCGCGGCGACGGCGCCGCTGCCTTCTCCAAGACGCATATCCGCAGAGATGATCGGATGGAGGTCCAGAGCATCCAGAACGGCCCGCGCCGCAGGTTCGGCTGATACATGGCTGGCAAACATGGCCTTATGTGACTCTGGGCATAGCCTAAGCGCACAGAGTGCGGCAACGCCGCTGATAAATCCGTCCAGCAGAACAGGAATGCCGCATGCGGCACCGCCGAGAAACACACCGCACATGGCGGCCATATCAAGACTTCCCAGTTTGCTCATCACGTCGAGAGGATCAGCGGCGTTCGGCTGATTGCATAAAACGGCCGAACGAATAGCCCGGACTTTTCGGATGAGTCCTTCATCGGACAGACCGGATCCCCGGCCTGTCATATCCTCCACCGAGCGATTGAGCAATACACTTGCCACGGCACTGCTGGCGGTAGTGTTCCCGATGCCCATTTCCCCGGCAGCAATAATCGAAGTGTTGGTTTTGGCGAGTTCATGAACCAGTTCAACACCGACCATAATTGCTCTCTGGCATTCAGCGCGTGACATGGCCGGACCCTGCGAAATATCACCCGTACCGTTTCGTATACGGCGGTTCAATACCCCGGGAGCGCCAGAGAAGTCAAAAATACCGACATCGACGGCACATACGCTGCATCGGGAAGAACGGGCCATGTGGCATACGGTGCTTTCACCCAGTCCGAGTGAACAGGCTACAGCGGCGGTAACATGAGGACCGCAATGTGTTACACCCTGCGAAACAACTCCGTTGTCGGCACAGAAGACCAAAAGCATCCGATTATTATCGATGTGAACGTCTTTGCTGCCCTTTAATGCCGCCATACGTACAACGGCATTCTCAAGCAGTCCCAAACTGCCCAGCGGCTTTGCCAGAGAGTCCCATTGACGGCGCGCGGCGTCAGCGGAAACGGAATCGGGCGGTGTGATTTGTTTTATAACATCCTGAAGCTGCATGACAGAACCTTTCTCGGAGGAGAAGTTAAGAAAGTGGCGTTTTCCCGTCGGGGATAAGAATTTTCGGCCGGTATACGGCCGGCCGAAAATAATGAGTATGATGAATTATAAAGCAGATACAGCAGACTTGGAAGCGAGGCTTGCCGGAACATTCAAAACCCGCTGATTGCTGCTGCCGCGCCAGCGGAGATTGAGTGTGCGTTCCGAAAGAACAAAGGGACCGTCAATCAGAACATCGCAGAAGGACAAAAGTTCGGATACGCCGGGATCTTCACTGGCAAGAAGTTCTTCCAGCGTCCATCCCGAATAGGCCCAGACATTCAGCCCGTGTTCTTTGGCTGTGCGGGCGATGACGGCACAGTCCGACGCCTGTGCAAAGGGCTCGCCTCCGGAGAGCGTTAATCCGTCCAGAAGGGGATTTTTGAGCATTTCACGAATGATTTCGTCCGTGCTCATTTCGCGACCCCCGTTTTCATCATGGGTCTGCGGGTTATGACAGCCTTCACACATGTGGGGACATCCCTGGACGAAAAGAGTAAACCGTATTCCCGGACCGTCAACTATAGAATCTTGTATATAATTTGCGATACGCATAACTCTTCCTCGCGCGGATCAATGGAAGTTCAGGAGGTGTGTTTTACGCGGTCTTGTACTTCGGCGCGCTTGGCGTTGTTGAAACGATCCAGCGTTCCGACAAGGTAACCGGTGATGCGGCGAATGCGTTCGAACGGGACGTCGTCCTCGTGACGGCCGCAGCCGGGACACACGTCCTTAATAATTCCGGAAAAACCACAGATGGGGTCACGGTCAAGCGGATGATTGATAGCGCCGTAACCAATTCCGGAATCGGCCATGCAGCGGACAACCTTTTCGAAAGCTTCGAGGTTATCGGTAGGATCGCCGTCCATCTCAACATAGGTGATATGACCGGCGTTGGTGAGCGCATGATAGGGAGCTTCCAGCTTGATCTTTTCGAAAGCGGTGATTGGGAAGTAGACGGGGATGTGGAAACTGTTGGTGTAGTATTCACGATCTGTGACGCCGGGAATGACACCGAAACGCTCACGATCTATGCGGACAAATCGTCCGGAGAGACCTTCGGCGGGGGTGGCAAGACAGGTGAAGTTCAGACCGTACTTCCGGGAGGCTTCGTCGCAGCGGGCACGCAGGTGTCCGACGATTTCCAGACCAAGCGCCTGGCTCTTTTCGTTTTCACCGTGATGATGACCGGTCAGGGCAACCAGGGTCTCGGCCAGACCGATGAAACCAATGGAGAGCGTACCGTGCTTGAGAACTTCGCGTACTTCATCTTCCCAGTCAAGCTTGTCGCTGTCGATCCAGACGCCCTGTCCCATGAGGAAGGGGAAGTTCTTTACGCGTTTACGGCATTGGATCTCAAAACGCTCCAAAAGCTGATCGATCACGAGATCGATTTTTGCATTAAAGTTTTCGAAGAAAACATCGATGTTGCCGCCGGATTTGATGGCAATACGCGGGAGATTGATTGAAGTGAAGGACAGATTGCCGCGTCCGTTGGAGATTTCACGGGTGGGATCGTAACTGTTACCGATGACACGCGTGCGGCAGCCCATGTAAGCGATCTCCGTTTCGGGAGTGCCCTTGTAATAGCGATCGTTGAAGGGGGCATCCATAAAAGAGAAATTGGGGAAAAGACGCTTGGCCGATACACGGCAGGCAAGCTTGAAGAGATCATAGTTCGGATCACCGGGATCACGGGAAACGCCCTTCTTCACGCGGAAGATCTGGATGGGGAAGATGGGGGTCTCACTATTGCCCAGACCGGCTTCGGTGGCAAGAAGGACATTCTTGATGACCATGCGTCCTTCGGGAGATGTGTCCATACCGTAGTTGATGGAAGAGAACGGCGTCTGGGCACCGGCGCGGGAGTGCATGGTGTTGAGGTTGTGGATAAACGCTTCCATGGCCTGATAGGTGGCGCGATCCGTCTCCTTGCAGGCATAATGGTAAGCCGTTTCCTGCACGCGCTTCATGCCATCTTCGCCGTACTTATCAATGAGCTTGGGAAGCTCGGCGGCCTGATAGGCTTCAATGCCTTCGAGCGTGGGGAAAAGGCCCGTGGCCTTTTCGATCTCGTCGATCATAGCGCGAATATCATCCTCGGGATCTTCCAGATCGTACCAGAGCATGAGGGCTTTTGCGAGATTCTGACGATAGAGGCGCTTAAAGGTCTTGCGGACACCTTCACCCATGCCGTAGTCAAAGTTTACAATGCTCTGACCGCCGTGCTGATCGTTCTGGTTGGACTGAATTGCGATGCAGCAGAGCGCAGAGTAGGAACTGATATCGTTGGGCTCACGCAGATGACCATGGCCGGTGCAGAAGCCGCCGCGGAAAAGCTTGATGATGTCAATCTGCGTGCAGGTGGTGGTGAGGGTGAGGAAGTCCAGATCGTGAATGTGGATGTCACCATCCGAGTGCGCACGGGAATGCTCCGGCTTGAGGACAAACATGTTATAGAACTGCTTGGCACCCTCGGAACCGTATTTGAGCATGACACCCATGGCGGTATCGGCGTTGATGTTGGCGTTTTCGCGCTTTACATCGGAATCCTTGGCATCAGCAAAGGTGATTTCTTCATAGGTCTGCATAAGGCGGGAATTCATTTCACGCACTTTGCTGCGTTCTGCGCGATAGAGAATGTAGGCTTTGGCCGTCTGAACATAGCCGTTGTCCATGAGGATGCGTTCCACGACGTCCTGAACATGTTCAACTTCCGGAGCTTCGACTCCTTCTTTATCCAGTACGACACAGACCTCGTTGGTCAGACGAGCGGCGATATCACGGCTGTCGGGCTTGTAGGTTGCCGCAAAGGCCTTGGATATGGCGTCTGTGATCTTTTCTGCGTCAAAGGGAACCTGGCGACCGTCACGTTTGATGATGTAACTCAGCATGATGAGCCTCCTGAACCGTTCATCACACAGGATGAACACAATATGTTGTGCAATAAAATTACAAGATACATAAATATGGTACAACGTTCTTACAGATATGTCAAGAGCAAGTACGCAATTTTTATAATATACCTCTTCAATTCAGCGGGTGATTTTTAGAATAGTTCTTCCAAAAAATAAAAGAGTGTGCTAGAATGTGTTGAACTTAAGCGAAAAACCGAAAAAACTGACTGCGAAAGGAAGTGTGCGTGATGACAACAAATCGTGCGGCAATCAAAACACAGGCGAAACAGTGCATCCGCGGAACCAAACCGTCGCCGATCATTATGGCATTGATCGTTACGGTAATGTCATATGTTATCTTTACCCTTTCTGCTCAACTGATGAGCCCGCCCGAACTGGAAGCCTGGGCGATGGCGAATCTGCAGGAGGCTCTGGAGAGCGGGCAGTTGGAAACCTGGGATGATGCGTTTTTATTCTTTTCCGAGATGGAAATGATCGTTCAGAACAGGGTGGGGTTCGGTGCCAACATCCTGAATGTGGCCTTGTCTCTGATTCTGCTAATCCTGAATGTGGGCTATATCATATTCAGCCTGAATGCGGTCCGACACTTACCTGTGTGCTACGGAAACCTGCTGGATGGATTCGGGATCTTTTTCCGTGTGATCCTTCTCGAGGTCCTGACAGGAATCTTTGTGTTTCTGTGGGGGCTGCTCTTCTTTGTGCCGGGAATCATCGCAGCATATCGATACCGTCAGGCCCTTTATCTGCTGCTGGATCATCCCGACTGGACGGCTTCACGCTGCATTAAGGAGAGTAAAGTACTGATGCAGGGACGGAAGATGGAGCTCTTTGTTCTGGACCTGAGCTTCCTGGGATGGACGCTTCTTGCTTCGATTCCTCTGGTGAATCTGTGGGTCATTCCGTACAAAGAACTGACCTATGCCGGATACTATAATGCGATTTCCGGTCATACCTGTTCTGAATGGGAAGAACCCTTTTTTGCCTGATAAACATTAAATGATATGTAAAGAAGAAAGCCGTGCATATGCACGGCTTTCTTCTTGCTTGTTTTTCTTGTCCCGTGAAACCTTCGGAGTACATTTTGGCGGAGGTGGTTTGAGGTCAGTAAGGTTGTTCAGGAGTTTGGTTGAGGTTTTTGA